>DATBEY010000105.1:0-4634 GCA_036558765.1 Binatia bacterium
GAGCTTTCCAATGTTCTCCGTACGGTTGGCGCATATCTCGACTCCAAAGAAGTGGAACTGCTGGAACTTCAGAAAAGGCCTATATCGTTAACGCTTCAGTACCGAGACAAATCAGGAGATCAGGAAACAGAGGACCGTCCGGTGACTTCATTCTATAAATTCTTTCTCGAGCTCTACGAGAGCCGCGGTCAAACACAAGAAGCGCGGCGCGGAAATTAGCTCCAGCAGTCTTTACGACCCGCAGCTGTCGATTTGACAACTCTTTCCTCGCTGCTAAAAATACTCTAGCTCGATTAGAATTTACATCAATGTACGGCCTGCATACAAACCGATGCCAGCCATCACACTCTCACATGCGCATGCGCTCAGGGTCATCGGTCAGGACCTGGTTTCCATCGGTTGTGACTCCTTTGATCTGATCACGGCCGGCGACGATTATGTCGTCACACGGCATGAGTTCGACCCGCCGCGAACCATTCCATCTAGTAAGACGTTTTTGAACCGATGGCTCACAAGAACATTTCGCCATCCCAAGGCCGAGCAAAGCGCCTCAACTCGACTTCAGTTCAGTCGGTCCCAGATCCTGATCTCAAATTTCCGGCGTCAGGCAGAACGGCGAATCGGCAGTCCGACAGATGTTCGCGATTTGTCCTTCGTGCTGCGGGTTCTCGGCGATTACTTGGACAAGAAATTGGCCCGGGAATTTTCTATTTCGTGTTCGCCGCACTTGATCACGGTCCGGTACAATGGCAAGGAGGAACTCTTCACACGGGACAATGTGTACGATTTTGGAATCAGTATGTATCTCAAGAGATCCAATCGCACCTCTAGCTAAATCACACAGAGCGCCGGCACGTGTTCGGCCGAGGATTAATAATGCGATGCCTGCCGCCCATGAACTGGACTCGACGAAGGTGAACTGATAAGAGAAATCTGGTCCGAGGGATGCACCGGCAGCATTTTTCCGCAACAGCGACGGCGAAAGGACGGACGGTGAGATGGCGATATCGAGCAAGGAATTCGTTAGCGAAATCCAGCGGATGGTGCGCAGTAAGCATTCGAAAGACCATCCGATCATCGGTATGATCGAAGATGGCAAACTCAACCGAGATCAGCTCAAAGGATTTGTCGGGCAATTCTATCTATTTTTTCCCAAGCCTTTTCCAAAACCGATCGCGGCAATGTTGAGTCGCTGCCCGGACGATCCCGAGCTCGAGAAGATGTGGATCGAGAATGTCGTTGAAGAAGGCACCGGAGAAATTACCGGAACCGATAGCCATAAGGGTTTGTTCATCCGTTTTGCGAAAGCATGCGGTTACACCCGGGAGGAGCTCGATGCTGTCGAACCGCTACCAGAGACCGGGGCATTTCTCGACTGGCGCGAGTTACTCATGTATCAGCGCAGCTGGCTCGAGCTCTACGCCTGCCAGGGTTTTTGTCTCGAAGGGACCGCCAACGAGCGAATGACGCGCGTGGTTAACGGCTTGACCAAGCACTACGGCTTCGATCGCGAATCGGAAGAGATTCGCTATTGGACACTCCACATGGGTGTCGACGAAGAGCACATGAAGGTCGGACCACTTGCCGTTGAACGGTACGCAGTCAGTGAGCCGCAGCAGGCGATGGTGCGCGCCTCGGTGCAGAAAACCCTGGATCAGTTCTGGCTTGCTTTCGACGGCATCAAACGTGCCTATGTCGACCAGGACCCTCTGTACACGCGCTGGCGCAACGGCAAATAGTTTTTCTAGGAGCATGACTATGGAAATGATCGATCTCTCGCGGGTGATTTATGACGGCATGCCGAAAATTCCGATCCTACCGGATGTCCACGTGCAAAAATTCTTGAGCCTGGAAAAGGGGCATCCTTTGAACGTAACCGAGCTCTCGCTGCCGTGTCATGCGGGGACGCATGTCGATGCGCCGGTTCACATCGTTCCGAACGGCAAATCCATTGACGAGCTGCCGCTCGAATGTTTCACCGGAAACGGCGCGGTCATCAGCGTCAAAAAGAAAGGCGGGGAAGAGGTGACGGCCACGGACTTGGAATCTTCGGACGTCGCCGTCAAACGCGGCGATATTCTCATGCTGCATACCGGATGGGACGAGAAATTCGATAGTCCGGACTACAATCTTCATCCTTATCTTTCGGTGGATGCGGCGGAATGGATGGTAAAGAGAGGAATCAAGATGTTCGGCATCGATTGCATTACAGTGGATTTGCCCACGCCGCTTCGCCCGAAGGGGTTCGATTTTCCGGTACACCGGATCCTCCTCAGCAATAATATTTTAATCGCGGAAAATGTAACGAACCTGGGCAGCATCGTGGGCAAGCAAACGCGCATTCTCGCGCTGCCGTTACGCGTCAAAGGAAGCGATGCCGGTCACGCGCGCATTGTCGCGGAAGTCCTTCATTAATCATGCCGCTCACCAAGCCGATCAAAGGGATTATCGGCGCTTGCTTGACCCCGTTTGATGATAACGATCGGGTGAACTACAGGGCGCTCGAAAAAGAAATTGATTTTCTCGTCACCGATTGCGACGCGGTGACGATTGCCGCCGTGGAAGCGGCCGAGTACACCATGCTCTCGCGCGATGAACGTAAAGAGCTCTTGAAACTCGCCACCGAGATGGTCGGCAAACGAGTGCCGGTCATTCTCGGTTGCTCGAGCCCATCGCCGCGGGAGGTCATCGACTTAGCGGAATATTCCGCGAAGGTCGGCGGCGACCTCGTTCAGGTGCTGATGCCGCTCCGGCCTTGGGGTGGGCAACCGACCATTGCTGAGTTGATGGAATTCTATACGCAAGTTGCTTCGGCAAGTCCGCTGCCGGTCACTTGCTATCACAATCCGGGGCCAGGTGCCGATCCGCCCCAGGACGCATTCGTGAAAATCAGCGAAATCGATAATATCCGCTATTTTAAGGAAAGCTCGAGGGATATCACTAAGATCTCGAGACTCATTGAGCAAATAGATTTAGCTGGGCGCGGCCATTATTTCACGACAATGCAACCGTTACTCGTGACTCTGATGCTCGGGGGCTCGGGCGCGACGATGCCGCCGCCCGGCACGCGCATCGGCGCACAAATCGTCAAGGCCTTCAGGGCAGGGGATTTGGAAACGGCGCGCTTTTGGGCCCGCTGTTATGCGCTATTTCCCGGGAAATGGGCTGCCTACGGTCTGCCTCCAGTGATGAAGTCCGCGATGAAACACTTCGGTGTCGACATAGGAAATCCCTGCCGCCCTTACGCGCCGGTGAGCCCGCGCGATCACGCGCAAATCGGTCAATTTCTGCGGCAAGTCGGACTGATCGGTGAAGCGGGGCCAACGCCACAGGCGCTCATTGCTGCCCAGGACACACTTCGGCAGGAAGATACGTTCCTGCGCTGACGATTCAACCACAAAATTTGGCAGGCGGCGCGCCAGGCGCGCCATCATCTGGGATGGTGTATGGAATGGCTTAAGGATCTTTCGGACCGGCTGATTATCTGGTGCTTGCGGACCTCTTCGGGGTTTGGCAAAGAACTTACGCTCGACGGCAAACGGGAACAAGAGTTGTGGCGCGAACAGCGGCTGCGCAACTTGCGCGGTTTGGCTCTGCGCTCACGAGAGCGTTTCGGCAGAAGAAAATAACTCACCCTCCGCATCTCGCGATCAAACAACATGGCTTCGTCTTCCAAACGAAAAAGAATTGTCATTCTCGGCGGCGGTTGTGGCGGGGTCGTTGCGGCAACTCACCTGGGCAGAAAGCTGGGCGCAGAACACGACGTCATCCTAGTCGATCGCCGGGCCGAGCATATCTTTATGCCGGCGTTTCTGTTCCTAATGCTCGGCGAGCGTCAACCACGTGAAATCAGCCGAAGCCTCAAGAATTTGGAAAAACGGAATGTAAAAGTAATTCAGTCGGAGATTCTTGGCATCAATCCGGCGCGCCAGGAAGTTTCGCTGCAGAACGAAAAAATTTCTTACGATTACTTGATCGTCTCCCTCGGGCTACAAACCCGGCCCGATCTCGTTCCTGGTTTTACTGAGTCGTCGCTACATCCGTGGGAAATGGAATCAGCGCTGCGTTTGCGCGAAGCTCTGGCAAATTTTCGCGGCGGCAGGGTCGTCGTCGGAGTGCCGCTCGGGCCGTATCGCTGCCCACCCGCACCCTATGAAGCTCAGTGGATGCTCGACGGCTATTTTCGTCAAAAAGGCATGCGTGATCGAGTTGAGATCGAATATTTCACCCGCGACCCTGAACCGACCGGCGAGGCGCATGATCCGCTAGTATGGATGGACTCCGAGAGCAAACGACGCGGCATCAAGCAAAACTATGACTTCGTCGTGCGCTCCATCGATCCCGAACGCAAGCTGGTCCAGGGACTTTACAAGTACAACATACCGTATGACCTGTTGGTCATGGTGCCGCCGCACCGCCCGGCGCAAGTGCTTCTTGATTCCGGTTTAGCAGATACCGAAACAGGCATCAGGGTCGATTACGAAACGTTGAAAACGAAATGGGAGAACGTCTATGCGATCGGCGACTGTGCAGACATGCCGGCCTCCAAAGCCGGCGGCGTGGCGCATCAGGAAGCCGATGTCCTGGCCCACAACCTGGCCGTCGAAATGACCGGCAAAGGAAGACCAGTCGAT
>DATBEY010000106.1:0-5273 GCA_036558765.1 Binatia bacterium
TTGGTTCGCAAGCGCGATCGCCTCGTCGCGCCAGGCCTTTCTCTGGGCGGTGTTTTTCCTGCCGAGTTCCTCGGCGCGCTGCTTGCGCGAAGCATCACTCGCCGAGACTTTTTTCTTGAGCGCGGCCAGCAAGCTCTCCAGCGAGCTTTCAATTTCGCCCGTCAAGCAGAGATCCGCTTGATAGCCGTAGTACGGCATATCATGACGGAACGGATTTTCATCGAGAAGCGCTACCGTCGCTCCCGCTGCGGGCGTGATCGACGCCGGGTGCCATGGAGCGATCACGGCTAACAAGAGAATCATGTCCGCGCTGGAACAGGCTTTCTTCGCGTCATAACCGCTGTGCAACGGATGTGTACGCGGAAAATTGACCGCACCGGTGCTGCGGGTTTCGCACACCGCGCAGCCCAACAGTTCAGCGATTTCGACCAGACAATGGACTGATTTTTCTGTCCGTCCGGCATCTTCGGCGACGATCACGGGATTCTTGGCGCCCGCAAGCAAATTGGCGAGCTCCTCGATGCCTTTGGGATCGGCCGTCGCGCCGGGCGCCAAACCATGCTCTCCGGGAACGTCTTTGATCATTTTCGCGAACAGATATTCCATCGGCAAAGAAACGAACGTCGGACCTTTGGGCGCAGCCATGGCGAGTTGGCAAGCGCGCTGTATCGTCGCCGGTAAGATGGCTTTGTTGTTGATGCCGAAGCTCCATTTCACCGTCGACTCCACCAACTTGGCGGGACCGCCGATGTTCGAAAGATGGCCGAGCCACTGGCCTCCTGGATCGGGCCCTTCGTCTTCACCGAAACCTACGGATTCACCGGTGAGGACAACCATCGGCACTTGCTCGCGTACTGCAGCGCGCATGCCCATTGTGGCGTGGAGCGAGCCGACGGTAGTGTGAATCATCACGGCCGGCAGCTTCCCCGTCGATTTGGCGTAGCCGCTCGCCATGCCCACCGCTACTTCCTCGTGGCGGGTACTGTAATATTGCGGCATGCCCTCCACTCCCGGCTCGGCGAGCGCTTCCCAGACCGGTGACCATTCGGATCCCGGCGATGCGAAAATTTTTTCCACGCCCATTTTGCCGAGGACGCGCAGCATCGATTGCGCACCGGTCAATCCTTTAGTTTGAATCATGTTGGATACCCCTTCTTGTTTGACTAAATGTTACGGTTTCGCTTTGACGGTCATTCTGAGGAGCGGAGCGACGAAGAATCGCTTCTCCGTGATGTCGCAATCCACAAACATCCACATCTGTCATCTCCCGAGCTAAGGCAGATCCTTCGCTTTGCTCAGGATGACAGCTCCGGGGAATCAAAAATGCTTGGCCACTCTCCGGCCTACGACAAGTTGTAAAATCTCTTGGCGTTGTTGAGCAGAATATCTTTCTTTGCGTCGGGCGAGAGATCCTCTCGTGCCCAAAGAATGCTGCCCGATTCCGGCCAGCTCATGTCCCAGTGAGGATAATCCGACGCATACATGAGCGTCTTTGAGCCGATCTCATTGACCACGTAACTGATCATCTTCTCCTCCGGCTCGCAGCCGTAGTACGCATTCTCACTATAAAGGTATTCACTGGGTTTCTTTTTGCAGAGCGGCGCCTCTCGTTTGCCGCGTTTTTCCCATTCCTCGTCCATCCGCTCCGCCCAATACGGCAACCAGCCGCAGCCGACCTCCAGATAGCCAATGCGCAGTTTCGGAAACATTGCCGGAATACCGCCAAATACCATCGCGGTCAGTTGACGCAGCACTGGAAATGGATGCCCGGTCGTGTGCAGGCAAATGAACTGATCGAACACCTCGCTGCCCGGCTCGTCGCCGCCGAAAGCATGAATCGTTATGGGCGTGTCCAGGCGTTGCGCCTCTTCATACAGCGGATAAAACTCCGGACTTCCCAGATTTTTTCGGTGCGCCTGCGCCGCCAACATGCCACCGCAAAGACCAAGCTTGGTTACCGCGCGGTTCAGCTCTTTGGCACAATCCGCGGGATTATTGACCGGCAAATTCGCTACGGCTTTCAGGCGCGGCGAGGCTTTACAGTAGTTGGCAATAAAATCATTGTAGGCGCGGCAAAGCGCGGTATGAAACTGCGGGTCACGCACCCGCCCGATGCCGAGCCCACTGGTGGGAAACAACACAGCCTTATCGATCTGCTGGGTGTCCATGGCCGCCAATCTCTCTTCGACCGACGCGCCAGAGTGCCCTAAGGTTCCGCCCAGATTGCGATCGTAGTGCTCCCCCGGAATGAAGGAAGCTTTTTGATTGCGATAGGGTTCCGGGAGATAAGGCCTGATCTCGTTGTCGAAGTCCCGAGCATGCGCATCCGAATCCAAAACTTTTATGGCGTTACGCAATTCCATTGCATTCTCCTCGTCCTTTTCTTTTCAGCCGGATTGCCGCGACTGGTATCTATGCAGCCTTCGGCAGCGAAGCGGGCGCGTTCAGCTTATATAGCTTTCTCACGTTGGTGTTTAGTAATTTATCGCGGCTTGCGGCCGGCAGATCAGCCATGTCGCGGTCAATGACGTCGCGTGAGTGTGGCCAAGTGGAATTCTGGTGCGGGTAGTCATTTGACCACATGCAATTGTCGACTCCGAACCAAGAAAACATTTTGCCGCCCACATGGTCGTTAAAAAACGTCGCATAAATCTGCTCGGCGAAATATTCGCTTGGCAGTTTGCTCATGGGCACTTTTTCCGCATGGCGATGGCGCTTGTAGGCCTTATCGCACTTGTCGAGCCAGAACGGGATCCAGCCGACTTCATTTTCAACCGACACGACCTTGAGCCTCGGATACCTTTCCAGGACACCCGAAAAGATCATATCGAAAAGCGCGTCTTCGATTTCTCTCGTCTGCTGCACGCCGATACGGTAACGATTGATGCCGTGGCTGGTCTGACGATTCATGCTCGCGCCGAAGCCGGTGAGAATATGCAGATGAACCGGCAAATCGAGATCCTGCGATGCGGCCCAGAACCGCTCGTAGTGATCGGACGTAAACGGAAGCTTCGGGTGCGGCACTTGCCAGATCATGGTGCCGACGATGCCGCCTTTTTTACAACGCTCCATCTCGGCAACGGCATGATCGATATCGAACATCGAAATCAATGCGATACCGTAGAGCCGGTCCGGAACTTTCTGGCAGTAATCCATGACCCAGTCGTTATAGGTTCGAAAGAGCGCCTCTTGCAGTGCCGTATCCTCGATGCAGTACAGGCCAAGTCCGAGGCTAGGATAGAGCACTTCGGCGGAGATACCGTCGGTCACCATATCTTTCATACGTTCCATGGGATCCCAGCCGCCGGGCCGCGCAACGGAAAAGCCCGCCCGGCGAAAACTTTCGAGTTGCTCCGGTCGCTGCCCGGCCATGAACAAGCCGCCCACCGCCTGCGTGGGGACTTCCGGCGAGCCGAACATCCAGGCATCGCGTTTCTCGTCGAAGTACGCCTTCGGCGCGCGCTCTCTGAACGAGGACGGCATGCCTTTTTCCCATAGATCCGGCACTTCAATTACGTGAGAGTCCGACGAAATAATTGATTGCTCCATGGCTTTTTTCCTCCCGAGCTATTTCTTACCCCAAAGCTGATCGAAAAATCCACTCTTCTCCATGTCATCGAGATACCGGCTGTCAACCAATTCCTGCGGCTTGACCTTTTTCGCGCGCGGATCGACCTGAGCCACCTCCTCAAGAATCGCTTCCAGCGCATCGGTTTTTATCGCCAGGCGGGGTTCGAGGACCTTGATCTCCGCATTGTATGCGGAATCCAGGACTTTATGGTCGGTCACGTGCAGGTATTTGCCCAGAACCTTATAGACGAATTCGCGATCGGTATGAGCGATCTTGGAAGCCTCGGCCATTGCCCGCATGAACTGGCCGACCACCTGATTGCGCTTGGCGAGCACGGACCGCTTGGTGACGAACGCCGTGGCGGCATAAGGAATTTTCAGATCCGGGCCATAGACCACATAGTGGTAACCCTGAGCGAGGGCGACGGCATCCGTTGGTGGGGTGAGACACGCAACATCGATTCCGCCGCCGACCAACGCGGCGAACGTCTCCGGATCGCCGCCCGTTTGGACAAAGCTGAAATCGCGCCCAGGCTCCATATTGAAGCGGCGCATCGCCTGGATGCTGAAATAATGCGTATTGCTGCCGATCCGGCTCACGCCGATCTTCTTGCCTTTGACGTCTTCAGGTTTTTTTATATTTCCGCCGGCGACCAGCGTCTGGGTCATGGTGTTTTTGACCCCACCGATGAATACCACGTCCGTCGAGCCTTGCACGTAAGCGCGCACGTTACCCACGCCTCCCGTGAGCGTCATATCTGCGTCGCCGCCCAACAGAGCTGCCGTAACGATCCCGGAAGAAGCGATGAATACCAGTTGAAAGTCAATATTGTATTTCTTGAATAGGCCGGCTTCCTCAGCAATCCATGGGTAGGACTGAGACATGACTCGCGCGGAGTGAATACCGACCATTTTCTCCGCGGCGAACAGAGCCGGGAGTGCGAGCACCTGATACAAAAATACAAGACAAATTATGCGGCGCAGCATCATTTGTTTTTACCCCAAAGCTGATCAAAGAACCCGGTTTTTTCCATTTCATCGAGATAGCGATTGTCGATCATATCTTGGGGTTTCACATTTTTCGCCCGCGGATCGGTCTGCGCCAACTCATCGAGCGTCGCTTGCAGAGCTTCGGGCTTGATCACCAAGCGCGGCTCCAAGACTTTGATTTCAGCGTTGTACGCGGACTCCAGCACATTGCGATCGCTGATTCGCAGGTATTTCCCCAAGACTTTGTAAACAAACTCACGGTTGGTGTGCATGAGCTTTGCGGTTTCGGCCATCGCGTGCATGAAGTTGTCGATCACCTGAGGTCTTTTCGCGATCACCGAGCGCTTGGTGACGAACGCCGTAGCAGCGTACGGAATTTTCAGATCGGGGCCGTAAATGACATAGTGGTACCCTTTGGCGATCGCCTGGGCGTCGGTCGGCGGCGTCAGATTAGCGACATCGATGGAGCCGCTCATGAAAGCCGCCAAGGTCTCCGGATCGCCGCCCGTTTGAATAAACTGTACATCCCTGCTCGCATCCATGTTATAGCGGCGCAGCGCCTGGATGGTGAAATAGTGCGAGTTGCCGCCGATTCGGCTGACGCCGATTTTTTTTCCTTTGAGATCTTCCGGCCGTTTGATGTTGCCGCCCGCCACCAGCGTCTGAGTCATGGTATTCTTGACGCCGCCGACAAACACGATGTCGGTGGAACC
>DATBEY010000107.1:0-8054 GCA_036558765.1 Binatia bacterium
AGCGGTAGACCGCGATGCAACAAGAGCGGGCCCGATTGCAAGGCTTCGTTGGCTTGCGCCGGCGCAAATTCATCGCGGTGGGTGACAAACGCGCCCGACTCACCAATCGCGAAGATCCCGGTATAGAGGGCGTGCTTCGAAAGCATGCGGTTGACTTCTTTGACCCTGGTTTTCAGATATGCCAGGGGCCGGCCTCGTTCGTCGAAGTAGTTGGCATTGATTGCGGCGATGGCCTGGCTCTTTTCGGCGAAGGTCTTGGCGCTGGCGCTGCGCAGCTGGAATTCGCCGGAGTCAAGCACGCGCGCCGTGATCAGTTCGCTGCTAAAGCGCACGAGCTTTAGCTCGACGGTGTAGTTGGGCTGGGAGCGTTCCAGCGTAAGTGTGCGGCTCGCGACGCCTTTTTGGAGCTCGCGCCACAGTCCGAGGTCGGTTACGGCAAGGCCGGTCTCGACTTGGGTTTTTGCCGATCCCTGGGATTCAACTGCCGGATCCGACAGGATGACGAAACACAAACCTAGGACGGCGGAGATAAATACCCGAGACATTATCGTCAAGGATAACAGACGAGAACGCGAATAAAAATATTTAGCACGCCGAGCCGGGTTGGCGGTTCGCCGCAATAGCTGTTACTACAGGGACAGCTGGCTCTACGGAGGTCGTCATCATGAAGCTAATCAGTCCGATCGTAATGCTTGCGCTGCTCGCGATGACTGCGGCGTGCGGCGACAAGAAGGACAGCGCGGCGCGCGATCAAGAAGTGCAAAAAGTGCTTCAAGAAGGCATGCAAAAGGAAAAAGCTATGATGGAAGGCATGCAAAAAGGTGCCGAGAATATCGAAAAGAAATTGACCGATCAGAAGGACGCCAGCAAGAAGTAAGCTGGGTCATTGGGCGATCGCTGGCTAATTGCGCGGGGTGATCTCGAAGACTATTCGGTCCAGATCGCTTAAGGAATGTCGAGCGGCAAGAATTTCTCTGCGCAGTTTGTCATCGTTGACCTGGCGAGCGCGACCGGCGACTTTTTGTCCTTTTACGGTGATCACTACGGCGGGATTTTCGAGCAGGTTTTCGCACCAATGCTTGCCTTTGACTCGGCTCGATGACGCGTAAAAGCTTCCCTGATGATAAATAAAGCGCAGCTCAACGGTGCGCGCTAAACCGGTTTTTCGTCCAATCGTCGTCAAATCTGCGACGATGCTCGCGCCGTTTTTCAAGTCCATGGCACAAATATAAAGACATGCTCGACTCCGGGCAACCGGCTTTTGGTTGCTTGACGAGTCGCGGGCCAGATGGATAAGCTTGCCGGGACAACAGCGATTTTGTTTTCGCGTGGGGGTTGAATGGCGCTCATGAGACCAACGGGATTTGTGCCGAGGATGATTCGCTACGGCGATGGAATCAGTGCAGTGCGATCGTTGCCGAAAGCGAAAGGCAAGCGGCCCGCTGTCATCATTCTCCACGAGCGCTACGGAATCGATCAGCATACCAAAGATCTGACCGTAAAATTGGCTCAAGCGGGTTTCGTTGGCTTGGCCCCCGATCTGTTTCATCGTTTCACGGGTGATCGCCAAGCCGTGCTGCGGGGCGAGCAGCGAGTCGATCTCACCGACGACGGGGCTTTGGAGGACCTTGAAGCGGCTGTTGAGTATCTCAAGAAAACCAAAGAAGTCGATGGCGAGCGTATCGGCATCATCGGGGTTTGTCAGACCGGCCGACAACCCGTGCTGCTCGCGGCCAGGCGAAACGATATCGCCGGCGCGGTGGTGCTTTATGGCGCGATCGGCGGAAGAGAATGGCAAGGCAACGAGCTTCGCCCGACACCGATCGAGGACTTAATCGCGCAGGTCAACTGCCCGGTGCTGGGGATTTTCGGAGAGGCTGATCACATCATTTCGATCGACGATGTGGTGCGCTTTCGTAACTGTCTGGAGAAAGCCAAAAAGAATTGTCACATTCGTATCTATGCTGGCGCGCCACACGGTTGGCTGAACGACACCATGCCCGGCCGTTATCGGAAGGAAGCCGCCAAGGACGCATGGAATCTGATCATCTCGTTTCTCAGGAGATACTTTGCCGGCGGCTGGAATAAAGACCGCATTACCTGCACGTATCAGAGCGATTACTCGGCGCAGTATGACTTCAGCAAGAATGTTCGGATGGAATAGAACGCGAGGCGGTCGATGATTTCGAGAGCTGTGCCATTGCGCGTGCGTGTGCTGCGTATTTTGATGCCGCTGCTTTTTTTGCTCGTAGGCGATGCGCCGGCGGCCGAGCGGGTCACGATTGCGACGCCGAGCCGCGGACTTTTCGAATTTCCCGTTGTCGTGGCGATGCGCAAGGGATTTTACAAGGACGAAGGTATCGACGTCGACAAGGTACAGATGCAGCCCGCTCTCGGCGTGAAGGCCTTGATCTCCGGCGACGTCGATTATTTGCTCGCTTGGGGCTCGGCGCTGCGCGCCGCTGTGACAGGTGTTCCGGTGAAGGCGGTGGTCGGCATCGCGGGACGGCCGCTGCATGTTCTGATCGCCCGGCCGGAAATTAAAACGCCCAAGGATCTCAAGGGAAGAGTGATCGGTGTGGATTCGATCGCTGGCACCGTGGATTATCTAGCTCGTGTAGCGGTGCGACATTTCGGTTTAGAGCCGGAGCGGGACGTCCAAATCATCGTGACCGGCGAAAGTCCGACTCGTTTGGCGGCACTGCACAGCGGCGCGATCGATGCCACGCCGATCGACGTGGCGTTCGCGGTGAAGGCGGAAGACGAAGGTTTTCGCCGGCTGGTTTATCTGGGCGATCTAATCGAGTTGCCGCTGTCGGGCATCGCCGTTACCGATCAGAAGCTTCAGAGCCATCGCGAGCAAGTACGAAAAGTCGTTCGTGCGACCATGCGTGGCACGCGCTATTTCAAACAGAATCGAAACGACACCGTGCAAATGCTCGCTGACTATCTGCGCATTACGCCGATGCAGGCGGCCAAGGCGTACGACACTTCCGTCAACTCATTCAGCAATGATGGGATGATTTCTGATAAGGGCGTGCAGTTGGACGTCCAACTCACAAAAGAGAGGTTAAAATTGACCAAGGAGATTCCCTTGAGTCAATTGGTGGACTGGAGTCTGGTAAAGGAGATTCGATAGGAGACGCTATGCTCAAAGGCTCATGTTTATGCGGCGGCGTGAAATACGAAATTGACGGCGAGCTCGGCGCTGTTACCCACTGTCATTGCAGCCTCTGCCGCAAGATGTCGGGCTCGGCATTTTCCAGTGGCTCGACAATTCCAACCGCGTCGTTCCGCTTTGTCTCCGGCGCAGAGCTCCTGAAGGAATGGGAATCGTCGCCGGGATATTATCGGGTATTTTGCGGCCGGTGTGGCTCACCCATCATCAAGCGTAAGGACAAAGATCTCGAACATCTTCGTTTTCGTCCGGGAACTCTCGACAGCGATCCGGGGGTGAAAGCATCGAAGCACATTCACGTCGGATCGAAGGCACCCTGGGTGGAGATCAATGACGGTTTGCCGCAGTCAGGATGAAAAACCGTCGTCAGGTTAAAATCTTCAGTGGTTAGAGCTGCCGTCCCGATCAGCCGACCGAAAACCTCTTCCAGCGTCGGCGCGAAGCTACCACGCGCGTTCTACGAGCAACCGACCATCGACGTCGCGAAGCAGCTACTCGGCAAATATCTAGTGCGCCAACATCCCGAAGGGGTGACCGTTGGGCGTATCATTGAAACCGAAGCTTATGTCGGACCGCAAGATCTCGCCTGTCACGCATCAAAAGGCCGGACGGCCCGGACCGAAGTGATGTTTGGGCCGGCAGGTCACGCTTACGTGTACTTTATTTACGGATTTTATCACATGCTAAATTTCGTGACGGAGCGCCAGGACCATCCTGCCGCAGTATTGATCAGAGCCGTGGAGCCGGTGACCGGACTTGATCTCATGAAAACCCGGCGCCAACTCGACAAAATGCGCGCTCTCGCTAGCGGTCCGGGAAAACTTTGCCAGGCCTTCGCCATCGACCGCTCTTTGAACGGCGCAGATCTGTGCGATGTTGTTCTGTATGTCGAGGATCGCGCCGAACCCCAGCCAAAATTTCACGCAGCGCCGCGGATCGGCGTGGATTACGCGGGAAAATGGAAAGACAAAAGGTATCGGTTTTTCGTGCGTGGCAGCGATTTCGTTTCAAAAATTTGAAAACGAGCGCACTGAGGGGGTAGCGCGGCAGGTCGAAGAAATCAGAAGTTGCAGCACCAAGCATTTCATGAAGTGACGCTTGCCAAAGGGACCAAAAGGATTTTCTTCTGCGTGTTTACCAACTATGACGCGCCGGTGAGTTTGTCATTCCCGCATGTTTTTAGCGGGAATCTAGGCGGGATTCGGACCGCACCCCCGACTAAAACATTCGGGGGTAACGGTTTCTCTTCAACTCCGTATTATTTTCCGAGTCGTTGCGACAGCACTACGAACTAAATGGCGGATTCACAGGAAAAGGACCTCGAGGATATTGTCGCCGAGCGCTTGCGCGAGGCGGGACTTAAATTCGCGACGGAGCGGGCGGTGGGCGGACTTGCCCCAGATTTTGTCGTGTACGCGCCGGACGGCCGCCAGTTCATCGTTGAGACGAAGAACTGGGACTTTCCCGGATTGACCGCGGAAGCAAGCCGGCAGGCGCAGCACTATCAGGACGCTGCGAAAGCTGACGGAGCCTTCATCGTAATTCCCGGGCTGAAAAGAAACCTGGTTTCAAAGGGCGTCGTGACGGTCGATGGTCTGATCCCGGCGCTTCAGGCGGAGATCCAGAGCGGAAAAACTCGAACCAATTCCGCGGAAGTCACTAAAATCGAGAAGCTCGTGTTCGCGGCGATGCCGTTCGCGCCGCAATATGAAGATGTGTTTTTCGTGGCCATGAGCTACGCCGCCGAGCAGGTGGGCGCTGTTTGTGACCGAGTGGACCGGCGTGAATTTCAAGGCAACGTCGTCGATGAAGTGCACCGCATGATTCGTCGCTCGAGCGCCGTCATCATCGATTTGTCGGAGTCGAAGCCGAACGTGCTTTATGAGGCCGGCTTCGCTCATGCTCTCAAAAAACCATCCGTCCATATTTGCTCGACGCCGCTGGAAAAGATGCCTTTCGATGTCGCGCAGTGGAAAACCACCCGCTATGAGCCCGGCCAAACTCACAAGTTGCGCCGCGATCTCACCCAGCGACTGAAAGCAATTTTCGAGAGTTAAGCGTGCAAAACGAGCTATCAACAATTATCTATGTCGACCTCGACGATGTACTTTGCGAAGCGGCGCGCCATTTCCTGCTCATCGTCGAACGTGAATTCGGCAAACGCATCGAGTATGAGCAACTGACCACGTTCGATGTGGGTCATGCCTGCCAGCTCAGCCCAGAGGAACGGCAAGAGCTTTATCGGATTGTGCACCGGCCGGAAGAGTTGTTACAGATGGCGCCCATTCCGGAAGCGGTTGAAGCGCTTCGAAGATGGGAAAAAGCAGGCTTCGAGATCGGCATCGTAACCGGCCGGCCGCCCGAAAGCTATGACTCATCTCTAGAATGGCTCTCGAAGCAAAAAATTTCCTATCGCTCATTCATGATGGTCGACAAATATTCGCGCTTTGCGACGGAAAACACGATTGCGATCAGCCTTGCCGCATTGGCCGCGCAGCATTTTTGCTGGGCGGTCGAGGATTCGCTACCGATGGCGCAATACCTGGCGACCGCGATGCAGGTGCCGGTGGCTTTACTCGATGCGCCATGGAATCGCACGGAGTCGCAACCACGCGGCGTCAGTCGATATCGCGATTGGCGGGCGATTGCCGATGCTGCGCCCGCTCTTATCGAGGGTGAGAAAGGCGGCAATCGATGAAGCGTATTGCGGTACTAGCGGTGCTTATCTTTTTTGGCGGCAGGATTGCTGCACAGGCGGGCGAGGCGGACCTGCGCTCGACTGCGCTTGCGGAAGGCGCCAAGAAGGAAGGCAAGATGGTGTTCTATACCTCCGTCGAAACCGAATTCGCGCGCGCTCTGACCAGCGCTTTCGAAGCCAAATACCCGTCGATCAAAACCGATATTTTCCGCTCGACCCACGAAAAAATTTTTAGCCGGATGAATGTCGAGCGGCAAACCGGCACTTACACGGCGGACGTCATCAGCGTCGGCGAATTCGAAACTTTTCATCTAGAGCGCAGGGGCTTCATTGCAGCGTACAAGTCACCCTTCGCTGCGACATACCCGGAGGGATTTAAGGATCCCAACGGCTACTGGACCGATCTTTACGATAACTTGATCGTGACGGCGTACAACACCGTACGAGTCAAACGCGATGAGATTCCACGTCGTTATGACGATCTGCTACAGCCGCGCTGGAAAGGGCGTATGGTGCTCGATCAGAACGAGGATCGCTGGTTCGCCAACATGCTTTACCTGATGGGCGAGAAGAAAGGCCTCGAGTTCATGCGGGCGCTGGCCAAGCAGGACGTTGCGATTCGGAGCGGGCGCTCCATGGTGACGCAGCTCTTAGGGGCGGGAGAATACGATTTGCAGATCGTTGCCTACTGGTACCGCCCGTATTTGATGAAAAAACAAGGAGCGCCGGTCGATTGGGTCGGATTGGAGCCTGCAATCATAGCGCTACATCCGATCAGCATGGTCCAAAATGCGCCGCATCTGAATGCGGCCAAGCTCTTCATCGATTTTGCGCTGTCCGACGAAGGTCAGCGAATCTTTATGCAACGCGGCCGCGAACCAGCGAAACCAGGACTGAAGCCCGAAGGATACCCGGTGAATCTCAGTATCGCGCCCAGCCGTGTCCAGCTTGCGGAGAAACTGGCGGACTATACGCGCCAATACGAAGCGCTGTTCGTGCGCGGTCGATAGTTCGAGACCCGTCGCACTTCTTGTTTCGATGAGCTGAGCCGATTTTTGCAGAGTCTTATTGGATGCCCTATAAAACCGATCGGCCATCTGGATCTTAGCTTTTCTGGACTGACCAGCAAGGCCGCCCAAAAGTTTAAATTGGCTCGAACTCGTAGCAACTATTCTCAGTGCGGTCTTACACTTTGCCCAACTACGGCATTGTATGCAGAACTAAAATTATTCTCGTTCAAATATTGTGCGAACCTGGGTACGTTAAAGCTGCTCAGGCTAGCTGCGCACCTGGCGCATGAAATCCTTGATACCGTATTCGATGGCGCGCCGTTTTCGTCGACGCTTGAGCTTTGTCAAAATGTTCATGACCAAAATCCATGCAACGAGAGAGGTGAACAGAATGAGTAGGGTTAGAGCGATATCTCCAGACGCGATTTCGTTGTACATGGTATATCCTCCAACGACGGATTATTGAGAAGTTTGATGGGTGCTCCGCAGGTCGTGCAAATCATATGTCCTGTCGGGTTTTGGTAAAAAAATTCCTTTTCCACATGGGAATGTCGGCAGTGAAGTTGACCCCGCTTTTTCCAATTTCTCTGCAATTGCCTGGCGTAGCGTCGCTGCATTTGCCTGCGATTACTGCGAATTACGTGCCGCTCATAATTCACCATGGAAACCGTGGAAAATTGCTAGAAGCTTTCGTCGAAATCCTTAAATAGCTGGCAACGCGTGCCATGAGTGTCAGCGCTGACACGTCAAGCAGATGGTGCTGAAGGGAGCATCGCTGCGAAATTTCCGATCAAGCAACTCGATCTTCAATTTAGTGGAGTTTATTTAAACCCCATCTCAACGAAGTCAGGGATACCTGGAAGAGAGAGCGGAGCAGCAATGCGTTTAAGAAACTGGAGCCACCCGGCGGAGTCGAACCGCCGACCTACTGATTACGAATCAGTTGCTCTACCGACTGAGCTAGGGTGGCTCAGGTGGGTTTGACGAAGTGAATGATTGCCGCCACTAGAAAGGAACCAATGTACGCGGCGATAAAGTCGAATAAAAGTCTGAACTCGGAAATCGGCTCTAAATACCCGTCGAGACCGTAGTAAAGTAACACGAACTCGCCGAGGATTAAACCAACCACGCCAACCAGCGAAAAGAGAATAAACCCGACTCGCTGATC
>DATBEY010000108.1:0-6088 GCA_036558765.1 Binatia bacterium
GTTACTACAGTCAACGCAATGTTAATCCAACCGGCATCGTGCCCATTGGACCGGACATGAGCCATCTTGATTTGCCGCACGATCGCGAGCGGCTTCGCGCCATAGGTTAAGGGCCTTCTTAACCGCTTTTATCTCCGGAAATGCGGCTAAATCCGATTAACGGTTTGCGGGCCGACTTTTTCGATGGTCACGCGAATGATTACCCTTTTTTCATCGGCCATTTGTCTTTTATATTCGTCCCAGTTTTTGTGCTCGCCACGCACCTGCTTGTACCAATAAACGAGCGCATCCATGGCGTCGGGCAGGTCGATGATTTCCGCCCGGCCATGAATTTGCACGAATTTCGACCCACTGTACTGCTCGCCAAACACCAGCAGTGACACGCGCGGGTCGCGCCGCAAGTGTTTGACTTTGTAAGTTCTACCGCGGGAAGTGATGAGCACGCGTCCTTCAGCATCGATTCCCGGCGATACGAAGGTCATCTGCGGCCAGCCGTCCGTTTGCCGCACCGCGATGCAAGCTCGATGGTTTTGCTGGAGAAATCTTTGCGCATCATAGATATCCACTTTTGCTCCTCAGTCAATCGCCATGGCCATTGGTTCCCCAGGTTCTGCCGTCGATCCACATCTTGGCCAATTCGAGAGCGTATCTGTCAGCTTGTTTCTGGCTTTCGAATGTCATCCGGCGCCGGCCGAATATCGGGATCTTTTTCGTACGCCGATTCTCCTCGATGACAATCATGGCGCGCGGGAACCAGGCGCCGGATTGTGTTCTTTCCGATTCCAGCTGGACTTGGTGGCCTCTGTAATTCTTGGTCGGCATTTCAGATGTAAGGAGCGAGCCTTGTGGTCGCTTGCTGCGTCAGACGCCGATCTGCCTTCAAATGCTGACTTTGCCGCCATTCAGTTTAACGCCGAGCTGCGCCAGGGCTTCGACGACGGGGATATCGGCGCCGAGTGTTCTTCCGACTTCCGCGGCCAGCGGAAGGTCCTTGTCATAGAGGTTGGTGCCCGAATTGAATTTCAATTCACCGCTCGCGAAGTCGTAGCGCGTGTCCCAGCGATCGAGAATGTGCTGCGATTTGGTTTTCTGCATGACATCGAGCGCGGCCTTGTAGCTCACCCCGCCGGCCTTGGCGATCTGCAACGCTTCGTAGACAACCAGCGCTTCGGAGGCCGTGACCATGTTCTTAAAAAGTTTTGTAACATTGCCGCATCCAAGCGGTCCCATATGCACGGCGTCTTTGGCCATTTTGAGCAGGTGCGGCTTGGCACGTTCGAAAAAGGCCTTCTGGCCGCCGACCAGAAAAGTCAGACCGCCCTGGCGTACGACGCTCGGAACCGCTGTCATACAGGCATCGATGACATTGACCCGTTTGTCGGCTGCGGTTTCCGCGACTTTTTTGGTCGTGGCGGGTCGAATGGTGCTGTGTAGCAGGATCAGCGACCCGGGCGCAGCGCCTTCCAGGACTCCGTCGTTGCCGAGCACGCACTGAAGCACTTCCTGATCGGTTCGTACCACCACATCGATCATCGTGCATGCCTGCGCAACCACCTTGGCAGAGGAGACTGTTTCCGCGCCTTCGTTATGCGCGGCTTGCAATGCTGCGGGCGCGATATCGAAGGCGAGCGCGGTTACGTTTGCCAATTTAAGTCGTGATAACAGCGCGCTGCCCATCGCGCCGGTGCCGACAAATCCGATTTTTTCCATTGCTGCTGCTCCTTATGTAAAGAATTAGTGTAGCGTTAAGACTCTGCATAGCAGTGGAGAACACAGGAATTTAAATAAAATTTGCGCTCTGTGCATCTCCTGGGTTAGTCTTTGGCCGTGTGCGTTCGGTCAATATTGTTTAACTCGGGCATCACGTGGTTATGGAACAGCTGTACCGAACGCAACGATTCCTCCAGCGACAGATCGCCGAAGGCAAACTGGCCGACCAGATAGTTAACCGCAGACTCATGGACTTGCGCGCGAAGAAACTTCGTCACGATTTCTGCATCGCCGGCGATTGCCTGACCGATCTCCATCATTCTGTCGAATTCCGCCGGCCGCGGGTGCGCAGGTTTGCCGCCGCGAATTGAGTACAAATAATAAAAGTTGCGGTGCCAAATCGGATAGGCCCGGCGCGCCGCCGTCAGCGCCTGTGCGCTATTTTCAGCGATGACAATGAAGCGGCTCAACCCGAGTTTGGGGAGCGCTTGCTCGCCGTGCAATCCCCGCCAAACCTGCCGATAACGATCGTTATAGCTGCGCGTGTCTTTCGCCGAGTCGAGACTCACCATGTTCAGCTCCTGGCGCGCCGCGCGATCGGCGGCCTCGATCGAATGGACGCCGTACCACATCGGCGGATGCGGCTTTTGGAGCGGCTCGAGCTCCATTGGAATCTCTTTAAAATTGAAAAAGGTTCCTTGAAAGTTGAGGATCTTATGCGTCAATCCTTGGACAATTAGCGCCCGCGCTTCCGTATAAAGTTCCTGCGCTTTGGCAGGATCCTGGCCGTAAAAAGATACTTCCGTTGCTGACGAGCCACGACCGAAGCCGATCTCCAGCCGGCCACCGCTCAGTTGGTCTACCATGCAGATCTCCTCGATCAGTCGGAGAGGATGGTGCAACGGCAGCGCGTAGACCATCGGACCGAAACGAAGTCGCTTCGTTCGTTGCGCAATGGCAGAAAGAAATATACTCGGCGAGGGCGCTAGGCCGATCGGCGTGGAATGATGCTCGGCCACGTGGTAGGCGTAAAAGCCCGCCTGATCGTAGGCCTCGATGAGTTTGAGCCGCGCTTCGTAATATTCATTGAGCGGAAGATTGTTTCGGTCTAGATGGTCGAATATGCCGAAATCCATATCTTGCCGGATATAGCGTGAAATGACGACAAAGCAAAGACCATCCATTCGAAAAGAGAAGGAAAGTGGACCCTAAAGTCAGCGAGTACTCAGTGTGTTTTGTTCCACCTTTCTGTCTCCACGTAAATATTTTTCGGTCGAGAAGCGCACATCGAATGCACCGGCGCGCGAATTTTCCCTGCAGGTCTGTTATTGCGAGAACTAATTCGGCGTGCTTCTCTTAAATACTGTGAATGGTTTCAAATCAGCGCCGGTAAATATTCCGGTCGTGTTTGCCCGAAGCACTCGCCATCTTCATTTCTCAAGGCTAGCCGTACTTCAGAATGCTTCGACGGAACGTCAACGTGCAGGAAGAAACGGTGGCTAAGCCGACGAGACATTTGCGGTTGCTGATTCGCCCCTATCGCCAACTGGCAATCTACGTCAAGGATGTCCTCGCGGCCCAATCAACCGGCGCGAATAGACTCAGTTCCGGCCTGAAGGCGATGGCCATTTTGGTGGGAGTTGGTTTTGCGCTGCTCTTCGCCTACACGTTGTTTCTCATCCCGTTTACGCCGAGTATCAGCGAGATCCGCAAAGCAAGAATCGATCAACCTGCCGTGCTCGTTTCCGCGGACGGTAAGCGCCTCGCGACGCTGAAACCGATGAATCGGGAGTGGGTGCGTCTGAAGCAAATTTCTCCGCAGGTGATTGCGGCGTTGCTGGCGACCGAAGATCATCGTTTTTATCATCACTTCGGCGTAGATTTGATCCGGACCGCCGCGGGCATCGTGCACACTTTCTTACGCGATCCTGAAGGAGGTTCGACGCTAACCCAGCAACTGGCACGCAACCTCTATCCCGAGATCGGTCGGCAACGGACCATAACGCGCAAGATCAAAGAGACGATCACCGCCATTAAAATCGAATACGCCTACACCAAAGACGAAATACTCGAAACTTATCTCAACACCATTCCTTTTTTGTACAACGCGTTCGGCATCGAAATGGCTGCGCGGACTTATTTCGACAAACCAGCGCAAAAACTCAACGTGCTTGAAAGCGCCACGCTGATCGCCATGCTCAAAGGAACCAGTTATTACAATCCGGTGCTCAATCCTGAGCGGGCGCTGGCGCGGCGCAACGTCGTATTAACGCAAATGGTCAAGCATGGAGCGTTGAGCGAGGCCGATTTCAATAAACTGAAGACGCGCCCGATCCAACTAAATTTTGCACGCCAGCCTGAAGCGATCGGACCGGCTCCGCATCTTGCAGAGCAGATTCGCAAATGGCTGATCGATTGGGCGGACCGCAATGATCGAGACATTTACTCCGACGGTTTGATCGTGTACACGACCATCGATTCCCGCTTGCAGGCGATCGCCAATCAAGTGGTGAATCTGCAAATGGAAGGATTGCAGGCAGTCGCCGACGTGGAATGGGGTCAAAGCGCAGCAGGAGTATTGTCGTCGAGCACAAAAGCGTACGGCGCAGCACGTCGACGCGTTCAGCCGTTCGCCTATTTCTGGAAAATCAAGGGCGCTTTGATCGACACGTTTATTCGCGAATCAACGGAGTTCCGTAACGGCGTAGAGACCGGCATAAGTCCCGAAGTTGTATTGCGGGATTTGAGAAACAATTCAAAATTCATGGCCAAGCTGCGCAGCGACAAAACCCGTTTACAGGCCGGGTTTGTAGCCATTGATCCGCTCACCGGCCACGTCAAAGCATGGGTCGGGAGCCGTGATTTCAAGACCGATCAATTCGATCACGTCATCCAGGCGCGCCGGCAACCCGGCTCGACCTTCAAACCCTTTGTCTATGGCGCGGCGATGGAGCAGGGTATGTCACCGGACAAGCGGTTCGTCGATCGAGCGGTGACGATTCGGCTGCCTGACGGCACGATCTGGCGGCCAACGGACTTGTCCGAGCCTACAGGCGAGCCGATGACCGCGCGCGAGGGACTGGTACTCTCGAAAAACACCATCACAGTGCAGGTGATGCAGGAAGTCGGCCCGAAAAAAATCGCGGACTTAGCCCGCCGAATGGGTGTGAACCAGAGCAAGCTCGACGAGGTGCCTTCCTTGGCATTGGGCACCAGCCCCGTGACGCCATTCGAAATGGTATCAGCCTACAGCACACTCGCCGCGCGCGGCGAATATCGCACGCCGATCTTTGTCACTCGCATCACCGATAAAAACGGCAACGTCATCGAGCGTTTTGAAAACCAAAGCAGGCGTGTTCTTTCGGACAAAACCGTCGGAAATCTGATCAACATGATGCGCGATGCAGTCGATCGCGGCACCGGGCAGGCGGTACGAACACAGTTTGGCGTGCGCGCCGATGTCGCTGGCAAGACCGGTACGACGCAAAAAAATAGCGACGGATGGTTCATCCTGATGCATCCTCGGTTGGTTGCCGGCGCTTGGGTCGGCTTCAACGACTCTCGCGTTACAATGCGCAGTAACTATTGGGGTGAAGGCGGACACAACGCTATTTTGCTAGTAGGGGATTTCTTTCGCCATATTGTGAATGCGCAATTCATTGATCCCGGCGCTCAGTTTCCCTATTCGAGACCGCGGGAATTCTTCTGGGAACCTTTCTGGGATCGGTTAAGGGACTGGTGGTTGGGGGAAGGCGCGGGCTCGGTGCCAGTGCAGCCACCCAAGGCGCGAGAGCGGGACCTGTCGCGAACCTACGCGCTCGCAAGAGAGGCGCAGTCCTAGGGACGTTGAATTTTTCTTTCGCGGAGGGGAGCCCAACCGACGGCGCCGTGCGCTTTGCTCAAACGCACGGCGCCAGACAGCCATGAGCTTACTCGCTTACCGGTTCTTCGACGGTGTCTGGTTCGGCTGATCGGTGTCTTTCCCGACTGTCGTATCGCTGGATTTCATATTGTCGCGCGAGGCGGAACTGCTGGATCGGCTGGTCGAGCTACTTGACTGAATGCCGAGCTTTTCAGCAGTCTGCGCATCGAGGGATCCAGTCGTTTGTAGATTACTTGCGCTCTGAAACGATTTGAGCGCTTCTTTGGTCTTCATCCCCATCACCCCGTCCACTGGCCCCGGATCGTAGCCTTTGTCTTTCAATGCTTGTTGAGCTTCCTTGATGTTTGTCGACCCGCGAGCACTCATTGCGCCGGAACTGCCACTCGCGCGTTGGCTTCCAGCTGCATTTGAACCGCTGCTTCCCATATCGACTGTACCCGACTGTGGGCTACCTTTTGGCAGAGGCGTGCCGGTTTCATCAGCTCGCTCTGACTT
>DATBEY010000109.1:0-3973 GCA_036558765.1 Binatia bacterium
CTACAGCACCGCCCGCGTAAGCAACAAAGCAACCGGCCGTTTCGAGCTGTTGGCGAGCGTAACGGCACCGGCAATCTCTTGTTTCACCTTCATAGGGTCGCGCATGACGACATATTTGATTCCCAATCCCTGGAGCACGGGCTCGGTGACGAGGCCCACCATATGGAAAGCATTGTCGCCGATATCGCCCGCATAATAGATGAGCAGCAAAATCGGTATGCCGAATTGCAATGCGGTCGTGGTAAGCGCGTTGCAACTGTTCAGCAACCCGCCGTTCTGCATCAACATCGCGGTTTTTTTGCCGCCGAGATGCGCACCGGAGCACACGCCGATGCCTTCCTCCTCGCGTCCAACCGGAACATGGGTAATCGTCTTGTCTTCGTAGAGCAGCGTGATCAGTTGCAGCATATTGATATCAGGCACACTGGCAATGAGGTCAATGCCCGCCTCTTTCAAACCCGCTACGATCTGCTGCGCGCCTGCAACGGTTCCCATGAAAATTTCCGCCGCCGAACGTGAGATTGTTATCGCGACTTCACCTCACCTAACTCGCGGCATTTCTCTTCTAAGAAATAACCGCCACTGCTGTCAAGTGAGCATGCTTATTTGACACTCAATGGGCGATTCTGTTAGCAGAGAAGCGATTCAAATATCGGAGGTGCGGCTGTGATTTTTTCTCTCTTCATTTGGCGGTTCCTGATAGAGCAGAGCGCTAGGACCGCCTTGGCCGTAGCGATCATTTTATGCTCCATCGATGCAATTATTGCCTCCGCTGCAGAGTATCCGATCAAAACCATTCAGATCATCAATCCGTTTCCACCCGGAGCGGTGACGGATATTGTCGCGCGCATTGTCGCGCCCAAACTGTCTGCGATCCTCGGTCAGCAAGTGATCGTCGTCAATAAATCCGGAGGCGGTGGGGCAGTGGGAATTCAAGCGGCGAGAGATGCCGCGCCCGACGGGTACACGATTCTCGTCACGCCACCGCCAATCCTACTGATTCCGCTGGTGAACAAGAATTCAGGTTTCACGATGAAGGACTTCGCGCCGCTGGTATTGGCCACTAGCAGTCCTAACACCACAGTGGTCAAGGCCGATGCGCCATGGAGAACCCTGGAAGATTTCATCGCCGAGGCGAAAAAAAATCCGGGCGCGCTGACGTATGGCTCCGCCGGTCCCGGCACGACGCCGCACTTTATCGGCGAATTGGTAAAGCTAAAGACGAAGATCGATTTGACGCATGTGCCGCTCGGCTCGGAATCGGCTGCGGCAACGGCTGTGCTCGGCGGACATGTGAACATCGCTTTTCTCACGCTGGGGACAACGCGAAACCATATCGAAGCGGGAACCATGCGTGCTCTTGCCGTCGCCTCGAATCGCCGCCTTAAAGATTTTCCCGATGTGCCGACCACGGTGGAGAAAGGATTTCCCGAGTTGAACTTGAAAATCTGGGTCGGCTTCTTTGCACCAGCGAAGACCTCCGGCGCGATCGTCAAGCGACTCGCCGCCGCGCTCAACGACGCGCTAAAAGACCCGGAGGTTATTGGTCAAATCGAAAAGGCCCAGGCGCTGGTTGAGAATTTCGGCCCGCAGGATGCAGCGAAATTTTACCTCGAAGAAGAGCACAAATGGTCGGAGGTCGTTAGAGTCGCAAAAATCGGCAGTTAAGATTCTGCCCGCTCAGATTCGATGAAGCGTTCGCAACTCTCTGTCTCGCTTGTTCTCGCCGGATTGGCAGCGTTTCTTTTAATACAAAGCCGGCATCTTTCCTTTGGCAGTATGCGAGTGCCGCAGACGGGATTTTTTCCAACCGTACTGGCGATTCTACTGTTGATTCTCGCCGTCGCCTTGTTGGCACAGGGGTTTGTTGGTGCGGAATCTAGCCGAGGACCCGATAAGATCCTGGCCGAAGGGTGGTCCAGAATCGGCCTCACGTTGGCAGCAATGATCGCGTTCGCCCTGGTGCTCGAATCCCTGGGCTTTTTACTCAGCACGTTCTTTTTGATGATTCTCCTGCTGCGAGCGATCGAGTCGCAGCGCTGGTCGAAAGTCGTGGTGGTCGCGGTTTTGACCGCCATCGCCTCCTACGCAATCTTCGGTTGGATCCTCGGCATTCCTCTTCCGGGCGGAGTCCTGGGGATCTAACGTGGATATTTTCAGCAATGTCGCGCTCGGCTTCTCGGTTGCGCTGACACCGACCAATTTGCTCTTCTGTTTTCTCGGCTCCCTGGTCGGTACTCTGGTGGGCGTCTTGCCGGGATTGGGTCCTGTAGGCGCTGTAGCCTTTTTGCTTTCATTGACGTTCAAGATGGCGCCGGCAACCGCAGTCATCATGCTTGCCGGGATCTACTATGGCGCCATGTACGGCGGCTCCACCACGTCTATTCTTGTTAATATTCCAGGTGAAACGGCCTCGGTTGTGACGTGTCTCGACGGTTATCGGATGGCGCGTCAAGGGCGGGCGGGCGCCGCATTGGGAATTGCTGCATTTGGTTCGTTCATCGCGGGGACATTCGGTGTCGTCGGCCTGATGTTTCTTGCACCCATGCTCGGCAGAGCCGCGCTCCGGTTCGGCCCGGCGGAATACTTCGCGCTTACCCTGACGGGACTTACGCTGGTCGCCTATTTGACACAGGGTTCGATGATCAAGGCGCTCATCATGGCGGTGCTCGGACTGCTTGCTGGCAGCGTCGGTATGGATCCGATCTCCGGAGAAGAACGGTTTACCTATGGGAGCCTCACGTTGCGCGACGGACTGGGTCTCGTGCCGGTCGCCATGGGTCTATTCGGTGTCGCCGAAGTCTTGGAAAATTTGGCCGCAATCGGGCCTCAATCGATTTACGAAACCAGCATCAAGGGTCTGTTACCGAACAAAAAAGATTGGCAAGCGAGCGGCTGGCCGATCGCACGCGGTTCGGTCATCGGATTTCTGCTGGGAATCTTGCCGGGCCCGGGGCCGGTGATAGCCTCCTTCGTTTCTTATGCGATGGAGAAGCGACTGTCACGCCATCCGGAAAGATTTGGCACAGGCACTATCGAGGGCGTTGCCGGGCCGGAGGCGGCAAACAATTCCGCGACCGCAGGATCTTTCATCCCATTGCTTTCGCTGGGCATACCGACGAGCGCCATCATGGCCCTTTTTATGGGCGCCCTGATGATTCACGGTATTCAACCGGGTCCGCTGTTCATCAACAAATACCCGGAGCTTTTCTGGGGTTTTATCGCGAGCATGTACATTGGCAATGCTATGCTGCTGATACTGAACCTGCCGCTGATCGGGATTTGGGTGCGCGTCCTCAAGACGCCCTATGCCATTTTGTTTCCAATGATTTTGTTGTTTTGCCTGGTCGGCGTCTATACATTGAATTCCAACGCGACGGAAATCATTATCATGCTCATCTTCGGCATCGGTGGATTTCTCTTGCGCCGGCTCGGGTTCGAAGGCGCGCCGTTTATTCTTGCCATGGTGCTGGGTCCGATGATGGAAACGTCACTGCGCCAATCGCTGCTGATCTCACGCGGCAGCTTTGCGATCTTTTATACACGGCCGATTTGCGCGACGCTTTTGGCAGTGACCGCGATGTTTCTGCTATGGCCGCTGATCAAACGAAGAAAACAGGCAAAAATTAGTCACGAAAATTAAGTCATCTATGCCCAAGCTGTCATTTCGAGCGCAGCGAGAAATCTTTCTTTGGGCAGCTAGCAGCAGGGAAAGGTTCCTCTCTTCGAGTGGAAATGAGAAATTGGGATTCATTTCCCTTTCCTCAGCTCGTCATTGAGCGCGCGAATGATCGTAAAGTCATAGACCTGCTCGGGCGAGACTTCGCGCTCGATCTTTAGCGAGCGGCGCTGGAAGGCGATCATTTTTTCCTGGAGGGCTCTTGGGATCGTGCCATCGGCGGACATGATTTTCAGCGCCGATTTATACACATCGGCGGCTTCGCCGTCGCTGATCTTCATGGCCGCGGCAAAC
>DATBEY010000110.1:0-5593 GCA_036558765.1 Binatia bacterium
GAAATATGGCAACTGGAGATCAGTCCTGCGAGCATCGGCTTGATCGCCGGCAGTGCAGCGTTGCACACGGCCTACTTCGTCCTGTTGAACCAAGCCTATCGGGCCGGCGATCTCTCTTTGGTCTATCCGATGGCGCGCGGCACCGGGCCCTTGCTGGCCGCGACTGCGGCAATCTTATTTCTCGGCGAGCGACCGTCGCCCATCGCGATAATTGGCGCCCTGCTGATCATCGGCGGCGCCATCATCCTGACGACGAACATCTCTCGGTTATGGCAAACCGAATCTCGTGATGCGCTCATTTATGCGTCGATTACGGGTGTATTCATTGCGGCCTATACCTTGTGGGACAAACAAGCGGTGAGCCGTTTCGGCGTGTCGCCGCTAGTATTGGATTGGGGTGCGAACGTTGGCCGTGCGCTCTTTCTCACTCCGATCGCGTTGAAATATTCGGATCATGCGATCGGCGAGTGGCGTGAGCACAAGTACGAAGCGATCGCCTGCGCGGTGCTGATACCTCTGGCTTATATTCTGGTGCTGACCGCGATGCGTTTCACACCCGTCAGCTATGTAGCGCCGGCGCGCGAGATCAGCATCCTGATCGGCACTGGGATGGGAACGCGCCTCCTTGGCGAGGGCGATGCGCGTCGAAAGCTCGCGGGCGCCAGCGCGATGGTGCTGGGCATCGTCGGACTGGCGGCGGGATGAAGTTAATCGTTCAAAACCTTCAGGCCGTTCGAGACTTCGAATTGTTGAGAGCAGTGCGCAAAAGGAGAGTGCTGTTGTTGGTGGCTGCCAGAGCCGCGCCGACAGCGGCAATTCAGCCGTGGATTTTTTCACGTCCAGCGCGCAACCCTGGGATCACATGGATTCCAACTCGCCAAAGTTCGCGAGCAGCCGAAGATCTGAGTCTAATAGGTAATCGGCGGAACTATGGGCGCGGATCGGGCGATACTCCAGATGCCGGGCTGTTACGGTTTCACCGAACGCTTAGGCGGCATGCTGTAGATGCTCTGAACCGGGTTAAAAAAATGGTCCATCATGAGCCAGAAACTGCGCGCGTGATGGAAAAAAACCAGAGGAAAGAGGACGGCAAACGGCACCCATACAGCGAGTTGCTGGTTGATCGTCATTGTGGTGAAGGCGTCGAGCAGAAAAAAGCCGGGCACGGCGACGGCGATTGTGGCGGCGTAATTGATGTAAATCGCGCCGACGAAGTAACCTTGCTCACGCTCGAACTTGAGCTGGCAACGCGGACAGTGCTCGAACATTTTGAACCATTTTGCGTAAAGTTTTCCGATGCCGCAACGAGGACAGCGGAGGCGGAGCGCGGCCCGCAGCATTCTGAATAACCTCATGAGAGCTAAGCAGTGGCCTGTTGCGGCTCTTGACGGGCCGTCCGCGCCTTACCCTGATTTAGATAATCGCGTAAGAAGCGCGCCGTGTGGGAGTTTTTACCGTCCTGGACAATTTCGCTGGGCGAGCCACAGGCGACCACGCGCCCGCCCTGTTCTCCACCTTCGGGGCCGAGATCCACCAGGTAATCGGCATCTTTGATGATATCGAGGTTGTGCTCGATCGTGATGACAGTGTTGCCCATATCCACGAGGCGATGCAGGATTTCAATCAGCTTGTCGACATCGGCGAAGTGTAGTCCGGTCGTCGGCTCGTCGAGAACATAAAGCGTCTTACCGTGGGATTCTTTGCCGAGCTCATAGGCGAGCTTGATGCGCTGCGCTTCGCCGCCGGAGAGAGTATTGCTCGCCTGGCCGAGGGTGATGTAGCCCATGCCGATGTCTTCGAGGATCTTGAGCGGCCGGGCGACTTTTGGAAATGCATGAAACACCGGGAGCGCCTCTTCGACGGTCATGCGGAAAACATCGGCGATGGTTTTGTCGTTGAAACGAATGGCCAGGGTTTCTTCATTGAAACGTTCGCCGCCGCAGACATCGCAATCGATGAAGACGTCCGGCAGAAAACTCATTTCCTTACGGATCTTTCCCTGACCGGCGCAGGTTTCGCACCGGCCGCCTTTGACGTTGAATGAAAAGCGGCTGGAAGTATACCCGCGCAAGCGCGCCTCCGGCGCAAGCGCGTAGAGCTTGCGAATTTCGTCGAGCAAGCCAACGTATGACGCCGGCACCGAGCGCGGTGTTTTGCCGATGGGAGTTTGATCGACTTCCACCACGCGCTCGAGCGCTTTTCCGCCGGCGATTTCTTTGTGCGCGCCGGGGCGGCCGGCGAATTGCCCGAGCTGCAGCTTCAAGCCTTTGTAGATGACGTCTCTGACCAAAGTACTTTTGCCAGAACCCGAGATGCCGGTGACGCAGGTCCACATCCCGAGCGGTAGCTTGACGTCGATATTTTTTAGATTGTGCGCTTTGGCTCCGCGAATCGTCAGCCAACCCGCCTTACTTAATTCACGCTTCGGTCCGATGCGTCTTTTTGCCGAGCGAAGATATGCGCCTGTGGGCGATGCGGGACTGTTTTTGATTTCTTCGACGGTACCGATGCAAACCACATGGCCGCCGCGCACGCCAGCGCCGGGTCCGAGATCGACGATCAAATCCGCCGACTCGATCGTCGCCTCATCGTGCTCCACCACAAGCACGCTGTTGCCCAGCTTCTCGAGCCGCCGCAGAGTTCCGAGCAACATATGATTGTCGCGCGGATGCAGGCCGATGGTCGGTTCATCGAGAATGTAGCAGACGCCGCGCAGGTTCGATCCAAGTTGAGCGGCGAGCCGGATGCGCTGCGCCTCGCCGCCGGAAAGAGTGTCGGCACGCCGATTCAGAGTAAGATAGGGCAAGCCGACCTCGAACAAGAAATTCAAACGTTGCTGAATCTCCCGCAGGACCTTGTCCGCCACCGCTTGGTCACGGACGGCGGTGGCCGGTCCGGACAAATCGAGCCTATCGAAATAAACCTTAGCTTCCTCAACTGATAGTGCCGTGACTTCCGAAATGGTTTTGCCCTGAACTTTTACCGCTTGCGCGCGCGGGTTCAGGCGCTGGCCTTGGCATGCAGTGCACGGGGTTTCGGTCATCAGCTCATCGAGCTCGCCGGCGAAGTTTTGGTCGCTGCCTTCCCACAGCTCTTTGAGATAAGGCACCAGACCGACGAAAGCCCCGCGCCCTTTGCCGCCGTGAAGAATCTCCTCCTGAAGCTTCTTCGGTTGTTTGGCCAATGACTTGTCGATATCGACGCCGTGATCGTTTTCCAGTTGGTCGAGCAGTCGCTGCATCGCCCGCTCGACTTCGGAACCGTTCGGGGCTGATCCAGGCGAAATCCCCGTTAAAGCATCCCGGAGCGGCTGGCGCGAATCGGCAAAAATCAGGTCCGGGTCGAAATCCCAGGTAAAACCCATGCCGCCGCATTGGGCACACGCCCCTTGCTGGCTATTGAAGGAAAACAACCGTGGGTCGAGCGGCTCGTAGCCGATCCCGCATCCCAAACAGAAGAGCCGCTGGTTGAAAATTTGCTCGCCGCGCTCGGACAGAAGATGAATGACCCCATTGCCTAGCCGTAATCCCTGGTCGATCAGGGTTTCGACCTCGCGCCCGCCCGCCTTGGCCTTGCCGATGATGATGTCGATGTTGTGTTCTTTGAATCGCTCCAAACCGTTAGTCAGTTGGGGCGCGCGCAGGTCGACCAGTTTGCCATCGATTCGTGCCCGGCGATAACCGAGCCGGCGCGCGCCGGCGATCACTTCCTTGTGAAAGCCTTTGCGCCCGCGCACGATCGGGCTCAGAATCATCACTTCTTTGCTGCGATAAGAGCGGCCGACCCGATCAAGAATCTGGCTGCGGGTCAGGGAATGAATCTGGCGGCCGCAAGTGACGCAGTGCTGTTTGCCGATTTTGGCATAGAGTAGGCGCAGGTAATGGTAAATTTCTGTGACCGTCGCAACGGTGGATTTTTTTCCGCCTTGGCTGAGTCGCTGCTCGATGGCTACCGTCGGCGGTATCCCGGCGACGTAGTCGACGTTGGGCCGGGCCATCACTTCAAGAAATTGGCGCGCATAGGCTGAAAGACTGTCGATGTAGCGTCGCTGCCCTTCGGCGTAAACGATATCAAATGCCAGGGAAGATTTTCCCGAGCCGCTGAGGCCGGTGAAAACCACAAATCGCCCGCGCGGAATATTCACGCTGATGTTTTTGAGGTTGTGTTCTTTGGCGCCGACGATTGCGATGGCATCGCTGTCCACCGGTACGGGGGCGGCTGCCCGAGTCGCTAACGATGGCAATGTCGGCGTAAACGGCGAAGCGCTGTTCTTGAGATAAGGTCGAAGGTAGATGCCGGTGTGGGATGTTGCGACTCTTGCGATTTCCTCCGGTTTTCCCTTGGCGACAATCTCGCCGCCGGCATTGCCGCCTTCCGGTCCGAGATCGATGATGTAATCGGCACATTTGACGACTTCCATATTGTGCTCGATCACGACGACGGAATGGCCTTGCTCGATCAGCTCATTGAATGCCCAGAGCAGCCGCTCGATATCATGAAAGTGCAATCCGGTGGTGGGTTCGTCGAAGATAAACAGCGTGCCGGCCTTGCGCGCTTTGGCCATGTGAGCAGCGAGTTTCAGCCGCTGCGATTCACCGCCGGAAAGAGTTGTCAGGGGCTGACCCAGGCGCACGTATTCAAGCCCGACGGCGCGCAGCGGCGCCAGCGCCTCTCGGACGTTCGTTGTGTCTTTGAAAAATTCCAACGCCTCGACGACCGTCAGATCGAGGATCTGTCTGATATTTTTTCCGCGATAGCTGACCTCAAGGACTTCCTCACGGAAACGACTGCCGTGGCATTCCGCGCACGATGTATAGACGTCGGAGAGAAACTGCATTTCGACTTTTTCGAATCCTTCGCCGCGGCAGGTCTCGCACCGCCCGCCCTCGACATTGAACGAGAACGTCGAAGGCGTGTAGCCGCGCAGCCGTGACAGATCGGCGGCGGCGAACAGCCGGCGAATGCCATCGAAAGCTTTCATGTAGGTGGCGGGATTGGAGCGCGGCGTGGTGCCGACCGACGATTGATCCACGAGCACGGCTTCGGAAATCCTGTCGACGCCAAGGATTTTCACGCAATCCGTCACCCCGGCGGCGGGAGCTTCCTTGAGCTTTTTCAAATTGCGATGGAGCACCTCATCGACGAGACTGGACTTGCCCGATCCCGACACGCCGGTGATGCAGACAAACATCCCCAAAGGGATCTCCACGTCGATGTTCTTGAGGTTATTGGCGCGAGCACCGGTAATTTTGATACAGCGCTGCGGCAGCGGCTTACGCGCGCGCGCGGGGAGCGGGATCGTCTTGCGGTGGCTCAAGTACGCCGCGGTAAGGGATTCTTCGTCCTTCAGCAAGTCCTGGTAGGAGCCGGCGAATATCACCTCGCCGCCCTGTTCTCCCGCCTTCGGCCCCAAGTCGATGATGTGATCGCATTCTTTGATGATCTCAGGATCATGCTCGACGACAACTACGGTGTTTTGGTTGGCACGCAGCCGGTGCAGGATTTCCACCAGGCGCCGACTGTCGCGCGGATGCAGGCCGATGGACGGCTCGTCGAGCACATAAAGCGTATTGACCAATGAGGAGCCGATCGC
>DATBEY010000111.1:0-14194 GCA_036558765.1 Binatia bacterium
AGCACGAGCGGGAGCTGGGCCACCAGCCCGAATACAATAGCGATCGCCAGCGGCTGCTGCATGGCAGCGCCCTGACCGATGCCTAGGGCCAGCGGCATGAGCGCAAGGATCGCGGCGAACGTTGTCATTGTGATTGGCCGCATCCGATTCTTTCCCGCCGCAATTAAGCGCGCATGCCCGGTGAACTCGGCCGAGACCTCCACGTATTCCGAAATATAGAAGATCGCCACTTCAGTGACGATGCCGACGATCATGGTCATCCCCATCATCGAGGAGATGTTCATTTCCGTGCGGGTTATCCAAAGCCCGACCAAGACCGCCGCCAGAGCCAATAGGGAAACAATCAGCATGGCGATCGCGATGCGAAAGCTCTCGTACATAAATAACAGGAGAAGAAACACCAGCGCGACCGCGCCGACAAACACGGCGACGAGGCCGGCAAAGGCGCTCTGCTGCTCGGCGTAGAGCCCACCAAGGCTGTAATAGACGCTGTTAGGCAAGAGGCTCTTTTGGTTTAATACTCGCTTGACCTGAGCAATCACTGAGCCGATGTCGTGCCCGCTGATCCGGCCCGTGACTGCAGCCATTTGCTTGAGGTTGTCTCGCGTGATCTCGGGTTGGCCGGTTACAACGCTCGCGGCGGCGATCCGCTTGAGCGGGAACAGGTGTCCGTCCGGCGCTCGCAAGCGCAGGTTTTCAACGTCACTCTCGGTCGCCCGCAAATCATGAGGAATCCAAGCGCGCACGCCGATCATTTTCGGGCCGCTCTCGATTTCCGTCGTTACGACGCCGGTCAGGTAATCCGAGATCATATGAGTGACGGCATCGGGATCCACGCCCTCAAGGCTTGCCTTCACACGATCCACATGCAGATCCAAAGCGTCTCCGGCCAGGACAATGCCGTCTTTGACGTCGACGACCCCGGGAATCTTTTCAATCGCAGCGGCGACCGAGGGTGCGAGCTTTGTCAATAAATTTTCATCGTCGGAATACAACTTGATTTCGATCGGCTGCGGTACAGCGGTAAGGTCGCCGATCAGATCCTCCATCAACTGTGCCAGCTCAATCTCGAGCCCGGGAACTTGGCGCTCGACCTTTTCGCGCACGTCATCCATGACCGTCTCGATGTTGCGCCGGGGCAAAGGCTTGAGGCGAACGAAAAAATCGCCGGTGTTGGCTTCGGTCAAACCCCCGCCCAGCTGCAGTCCGGTGCGCCGCGAATAAGTGTCCACCTCAGAGGTCGAGCGCAAAATATCCTCAACTCGGCGCAGCAGACGATCCGTTTCAGTCAACGAAGTACCGGGCTCCGAGCGATAATCAAGAATAAAGCCGCCCTCGTCCATCGACGGCATAAAGCCCGAGCCGAGATTCTCGTAACCCAGCCAACCGACACCCAACAAAACAACCACAGCCAGCAGAACGATTAGCGGACGCGCAAGCAATCGCTGCATCGTCGTTTCATAGAAACGATGCGCCTGTTCAGTGAAGCGGCCGCCGGATTCGCTCCGGGCGTCGTTCTCGTTCAAAAAACGATTCGCCAGCAGAGGCACCGCCAGCCAGGCGACCAGAAACGAAATGAAAAGACTTGCAGCCATGGTTAGAGACAGCGCCTTGAAAAACGCTCCGGTGACGCCCGACAGGAAGGCCAACGGCGCGAAAATAATAATCGTCGAGGCGGATGAGCCGGCGAGAGATTTGGTAAACTCCGCCGCCGCTTGCATGACCCGGCCGTGATGGTCTCCGGCGCCTTCTCTCAAGCGCCGCATGATATGCTCCACCATGACAATGGCATCGTCGATGATGAGGCCGACCGCCGCAGCCATGCCGCCGAGAGTCATGATGTTGAAGCTCATGTGGAAAACGTAGAGAAGCAGAACCGTCGCCGCCAATACCCCGGGCACCACATGCGCCGCGATGAGCGTCACCTTGAGGTTGCGCAAAAAGATGAAAAGAATCAGCATCGCAAAAATAACCCCGACGATGATCGAATCGCGCACACTGGCGGCGGAAGAACTGATCAGCTCGCTTTGGTCATACCAGTTAGCGATTTTGATTCCCTGCGGCAGTTGTCGGTTGTACTCGGCAAGCTTGGCTTTAATATTTTGAGCAATCTGGACCGTGTTGCCGCCGGGCTGCTGATGAACCTGAAAAATCACCGCGTCATGTCCGTCGGCGGTCACCCGGATCCATTGAGGCGTGGTGCCTTCACTCACCATCGCGACATCTTTCAATAAAACGACGCCATTCGGTCCCGAGCGAACCACCGTATTGCGAATCTGCTCGAGATCGATGAGACGCGTGTCGGACATCGCCAGATAGAGCTTGTAATGATCTTCCATTCGCCCCACCGCCTCGATGACGTTGGCCGCAGTAAGCACCTTAGCCACGTCGCTGAGCGCCAGGCCAAACGCGTCGAGCCGCGCCGGATCGACATTTACTTCATATTCCCTTTGCGCTCCGCCGAGGACTTCGATTTTAGCCACGCCCCGAATGGCCGAAAGCAATGGCCGCAACTGGTAGAGCGCGATGTCGCGCAGCTCAACCAATGAATGGGTGTCCGAGGTCAAGCTATACGCGAGCACGGGGAATACCGTGGGATCCATGCGCCGGACATTGAATGTCGTGCCTTGCGGCAAGCTGGACAAAACCTGGTTGATTGCGGATTGGACTTGCAGCATCGCGGACACCATGTCCTGGCTCCAGTCGAAATTGACGGATATTTCGGCGCTGCCTCGGCTCGTGGCGGAGCGCAGATCGCGAACGCCGGGAACCGCGCGGATCGCCTGCTCGACCGGAAAAGTAACCTCGATCATCATGCGTTCGGCAGCTCGATCTCCAGCATCGAGACTCACCACGACCCTCGGAAAATCGACATAAGGGAAGAGCGACACGGGAAGGGTCCAAATCGCAATTAATCCGCCCAGAACCGCGACGCTCAGCAAAAAAAGAATCGACCGGCGATGGACCTGGATCCAGCGGGCAAAATTCATCGAGGTTTTTTTACGCTCACACTCATGCCGTCTTTCAATTCGTAGTTTCCCAAAATCACCGCTAGGTCACCTGAGTGAAGGTCCGGGGCAATGACTTCGACCTCGCGGTCATTCTGCAGAGTGACCTGCACGTGGTGCTCTTTGGCGCGGTTCTGATCGACGGTAAACAGAACGTACTGGTCTTCTTCCGACAACACGGCCGAGCGCGGCACCACGAGGCCTTCGGCCGATGACACCGCGATTTTGCCGGCAACGTATTCGCCGAGCAAAAAATTCGCGCTTGAAGGAACCTCGGCGAATATTTGCACCAGCCGGCTAGTCGGATCCGCGGCGCGGGAAATTTTGCGCACCCGGCTGTGGACCGTTTCCGAATCGCTGCGGTTCACCCGTGTGAGCGCGACATCCTGACCCTGCCTGACCCTCTGAAGGATCTCAGGCTCGACGCCCAGGCGCGCCTCGAGGCGGCTTTGGGCAATCAGCTCCAGAAGCGAATTTCCGGCCGGGACAATGGCGCCTTCCGGCACCGCGACCTTGGAGATCAGACTCGCTGCATTGGCATGAATGATTTGCGGCGCCTCGCTGCCGCGCCGGCGCATGCTTTCCAATTTCGCTTGCGCTTGCTCGAGCGCTTGGTTGGCTTGCAGCACTTGGTCGTTGGTAGCCAATTTGAGCTCGAAACGCTGCCGCATATATTCCGCCGCTTTGCGAGCCGATTCATAATCGTTGCGGGCTTGCTGTATTTGCAGGCTGGTATCGGCGCTCGGCTCAATTTCCAACAGAGAATCTCCTTGAGATACTCTCTGCCCCTCCGTTACAAGAATACGGCGCACGCGGCTCTCAAACGGCACCGCAACGGTTCGCGCAGCACCTGCCGCCGGAACGATGGTGCCATAAACGGTGATCTCATCGGCGACTGCGCCTTTTTTGATCGGTGAGACTTCCACCGGCGCAACTGGCCCTTGGACTGTTTCCTGTTTGTCGCCGGCCGCTTGTTCCTCAGCCTGGCCGCCGCGGAAAAACCACCAATACCCGCCCGCCGTGATTGCGAGCAGAACAATGATCAGAAAGCCAGAAAATTTTTTAGTCATCGACTCGGTGCTTTTATCAGGGCTCGAGGTAACGACCCGCGGCGATTTCAAGGGCGACACTCGCGTCGGCGAGTTGCCGCTTCAGGTCGAAAAGCTCTAGCCGTTTGTTAGTCAAGTCACTGCGCCCGTTGTAATAAGTAAGCACATCGGCATTGCCTTGCAGCAAAGCTGCATAATAGGAATCGACGACATTTTGCAGCACCGGAATCGACTGCTGAGCCGCGTCGATCTGTTTTTGTAGCGCGCCCATAGTCGCGATCAGGCGGCCGACTTCCGCGCGCGCTTCGAATAGCCGCGCCACGTATTCGTCGAAGAGCTTCGATCGGGTCGCGTCTTCAATGGCGATTTCTCCCTGATTCCGATCGAACAACGGCAAGTCTATGGTAATGCCGAAGCCGGTCGTTATCACGTCGGTCGTGTCGCGGGCGTGTGTGAAACCGATATTGATTTTCGGAAACTGCGCGAGCACCGCCGCCCTAAGCTTCTCTTCCTCTCCCTGATACCCGCTTTTGAGCGCGAGCAGATCCAATCGGCGGCCTTCGAGGCCGTCGATGAGCTCCGCTGCCGAAGGCAGTTGTGCAACCGCGCCAGGCGCTATGCTTTTTTTCAGCGGAATGTTCTGTTCGGCGGGAAATCCCAGCGCTTGGTTGAGCGCAAGCTGTTCCTCCTCGCGCTGCTGCTCCGCACTCAGCACCAGGCTATGCATTTTTCGCACGGCTGCGTCTGCGGCAGCCACGTCGATTCGGGTCATGAACCCAAGCGCCGCGCCCCGGTTTACACGATCGAGGTTGTCTTTCAATCCCTCCTCCTCCTCTCTCGCGACGGCCAGCGTCTGATCAAAAAAATCCAGATGATAGACATTCAGTTTCGCCGCTTCCGCCGTCTGCCATTCCTGCCAGGCAATATCGAGATCGACCGAAGCCGCTTCGGCTTTTGCCGCGTTGACTTTGGCGCTCCGCGGGATGAGCGACGTGATATTCCAACTTAGGCTAAAATTATACGCGTTGATCGTTCCCTCGGTAGCGCCGCCGGTTGGCAAATCCAGGCCGTAGGCAAGTTGCGGATTCGGAAGCACTCCGGCCTGAAGAAGCTGCGCATCGGCCAGATGCCGCTGGTCACGAGCGGCACGCAACTTGGGATTGGCGATAACTGCAAGGATGGCTGCCTCATCCGCTGAAAGGCCATCGCTTATGTCGAAGTCGATCGGCTTCAGAATCGGATGGCGCAGTTCTTTAGTCTTCATCCGAACCACTTCCATATCCGGAGGCGTCAGGCTGTTTGCGATGCCCGCCTCATTCAAGGGCAAGGGTTTGTACGTCATGCAACCCTGCGCCAGAAATAACAAACAGGCACAAACCAGGGAGCAAATATTTACAGCTGCATTCCGCACCGCCAAAAATTCCGCCAGATATCTGCGAACAGAGAATTGCGCCATCTTAGAAATCAGGTTTGTTTGGAATCACTACAGTAATCCTGAGAGCTGATGAAAGATAAGGCATGAAGCCTTAGGGGGATTGTCAATCGTTTAAGAGGAACCATCGCCAGACAATAAGAGCCAAGACCAGCGAACACTCAATTACAACGACTATCCACCAAGCTGCTACCCGATAGCGTTGCTTCATCTTTTCCACCAATCGCGGTTACGCGTCTTTATTCTGATCTGATCATTCTTCGAGTCTGTACGAGCGTAGTGGCAGCAATATTAAATATCCAGAATACTAGAGCGACCTAGGGACCTTGCTGAGGTGCGCTTTCTTGAAATTGCATCATGTTCTTCTCTCGATCCATAGTGGCCGCCATAAATCCAAAGAATTTTTATCCGAAGCGAAATGCAAAATAACCCCGAAACGTTACCGAAAGCTTTCCGAAACCTTACAATTTTGATAGGTCCGGGTGGCTAAATCTCATTACTCGTGGATGGTGTCGAAATGTACGGAGGGTGACGACTGCAATGCGTCAGTCGCTTGATCTCATCAAAACAACAAGAGCCAGAATGCCAGCCCCAGAAAAGAGAGCAAAAGCGCTGTGCACAAACTCCCGTTGAGGTAATCATGATCCCGAAAGCACGCCGCGGCGGCCGCGATTGCGACGATGGAGGAAGCCAGGAATGCGATACCGAACACTAGCTGCACAACGTAGTTTAATGCGCCCGTTTTGCGGCTGTGTGTGGAAAAACCACAATGCAGGCCAGAAGACTAGAGTGACCGCCGGAACCTTGCTGACATCAGCCTTTCTTGAAATTGGCGCGTGTTCTCTCTCGATCCATAGCGCCCGCCGTAAATCTGAAGAATTTTTATCCGAAGCGGCAGGCAAAGTAACGCCGAAACGTTACTGAAAACTTTCCGAAACCTTACAATTTTGAGAGATTTCGATGATGTTTGGGTTAGGTACTGGCGAGGGGCAGGTATAATGAAAAAATCGAACCCGTCTGCGAATCCGATTTCACGTCGATAGTGCCTCGATGTGCCTCGACCACGGCTTTGACCAGGCTAAGTCCAAGTCCAAGCCCGCGTTGGGAGCGGCTTTTGTCGCCACGATAGAGCCTCTCCCAGATTCGCGCAATTTCCGCCACAGGAATGCCAATCCCGGTATCGCGAACGATTAGCAAAGCCTGGTCATGTTTCTTTACGGTTGAGATCTCGACTCGACCGCCGTCCGGGGTGTACTTGATGGCATTGTCAACCAGATTCGCGATAACCTGACGCAATCTTAATGCATCGGCTCGCAGATGGAGTCCTGGGGCTGCCTGGACAGACACGGCCACCCTTTTGGTTTCCGCGACATAACTATAGAGCGCCATAACGTCATTGATGAGCGCTGAAAGTTCGATGTCCTCCAATCTGAGTTTCATCGCCCCGGTTTCGGCTTCGGCGATGTCCATCAGCGTGTCGAGGATGACCGTTACCCTTTCGGTCTCTTCCAAGCAGTCCGCCAGCGCTTCGCACCGAGTTCTCTCATCATTGCCTGGTCGCAAGGCTTCCTCGGCAATGGCACGAAGACGCATAACCGGTGTCCGGAGATCATGTGCCACGTTATCCAGGGCGTCTTTCATGCCTTGAACTAATATTTCTATTTTCTCCAGCATTAAATTGAATAGAGATACAAGGTCGCTAAGCTCGTCATGCGTCCGATTGGCCGGCACCCGCGAGTCAAAACGCGCTGTCTCAATAATTGAGCGAGTAACGGCAGTCAAATTGCGGATCGGCTTTAGCGCACGAAAAGCCAGAAAAGCACCGCCCGCCAAACCGATTAGAACCATAGGAATAACGGTCGCCAGCAACGTATCGCGAAAGTGCTCCAGCACCTCGTCGCCATCTTGAATGCTCTTTCCCACCTGGAGGATGTTTCCGTTCTTTAGCCGCACCGATGCGACTTCGAGCAAATCGCCGTCGTGTCTCGACGGGTAATAATCCCATTCTCCTTCGCGACCTGAGGCGGGTCGGGCCTCGAATTCAAAATTTTGCCAAAGCTGCGGATGGCTCAAAAACAAGGTCTCGTTTTCAGGGCTTACAACCCGAGTAAAAAACGACTTGCGCCGGCTACTAGCCGGTGTTTGACGGGTTAAACTTTCGATCGCGGCGATCCCGCCGTCGTCTCCCTGTTTTTGATACGCGGAGAGGGTTGCTTGGATTGCGTCTTTATTGTTCTTCAGGGTTGAGAACACCGATACGTAGGAAACAATCGAAAAGATCAGAAAGCTGAGAATCAATATGCCCGAATACCATACAGTGAGACGGACTCCCAGCTTAGTGTGAAAGCGGTCAGGAAAGCTTAAGCGCATAACCGACTCCGCGAAAAGTATGAATTAGTTTTCGGTCGAAGTTATGGTCTACCTTGTTTCGCAGCCGCGAAATCAGGACGTCGACGATGTTGGTCAACGGGTCAAACCCGTAACCCCAGACATGTTCGATGATCATGGTTTTGGAGACCACCCGGTCATGATTGCGCATCAGGTACTCGAGTAAGGCAAACTCGCGCGGTTGTAAGTCGATTCTGATTCCCGCACGGAGAACTTCTCGTTTGAGCAAATCCATTGAAAGATCGCCAACCTTGAGACTCGTCGGCTCGCTCTCATGATTGGCTCTGCGGATCAGCGCCTGTATGCGGGCCAACAACTCGGTAAAGTAAAAAGGCTTAGTCAGATAGTCATCGCCGCCGGTTTGAAGGCCGCGAATACGATCATCGACAGAGCGTTTGGCACTAAGGATGAGCACTGGAGTAAGCACCTTTTGCGCTCGCATCCGCTCGATCAGCGTGAGGCCGTCAAGTTTCGGCAGCATCACGTCCACCACCGCCGCATCATAGGAACTCTGCAGAGCGCGCTGAAGTCCGTCGTCACCGTTGTCCGAGCCGTCAACGGCGAAGCCGGCTTCTCTGAGCCCCTTTTTAACATAAGATGCCAGCTTTTTGTCGTCTTCGACTACTAAAACCCGCATTTCAGATTTCACCTGGCTAACAATTAGTGAATCAATACCGGCACATGGGTTTAGACCGATGCGGGCACAAAGTTGTCAAGCCCTTGATGTAATAAGACATGCTTATCACACCAAGATATCATGGTTCGGGCCAATTGCTATCGAATGCGGGCTGCGCCCGATCGTGGCAACGATTGTGTAATTACACTTGTGTACGCATTATCTCGAGCGGCAACTTGTTTAGGCAGCGCGGCCCGCTTCTCTCGATCGCAAAAAAGTCTCCGACGAAGAGACCGCGTCTGTGTTTTTTATCGACGATGTGCATCTGCAGCGTGAAGACGTGTCCCGGTTCGTAAACTAATCGCCCCTGGCTGTCGAACAAAAAGCGGTCTTCGGCACTCTGCACGCGATCGAAGCCGATCTGCGGTTCGTGGCGGGGGTTCGCGCCGAGCATTCCCTGGAGAAAGCCGCCGTAAAATTCATAGTCCGTGTCGCAGATGAATTGCATCGCCTCAATGGACTCTTCGCTGCTCTTCCCGACATGAAGTGTCGGCACGAGGCGGCGATAGCCTTCGATCGCGAGCTCAAACATCCCTCGGTATTCGGAGGTTGGCTCGCCGGTGATCACCGGCCTGCCACACTGCGCCTCGTAGCCGTTGTAAAAGATGCCGAGCTCGTTGTTAATGATATCGCGCTCGCCGATGATCCGCTCCACCGGCCGCGGCCTCTGATCGTTGATGTCGGGATCGAGCATCGAGCACGACCCGAGTTGAATCATGCCCATCTCGCCGCCCGCTTTCAGGACCGCCTCGTGCACGAGACCGAAGACTTCGCCTTCGGTCATGCCGGGCTTCACATGCGTCTGCATCGCGCGAATGCCGATGTCGCCGAGTTCCGCGGAACGTTCGAGAAACTGAATTTCCTCCGGGCTCTTGAGCAACCGCATGGCGATGAATTCTTTGGTGACCGGGACCCATTCGGCGCGGGGCAAATTGGTAGTGAAATGATCCCAGTGATTTTTCGGGATCGACGTATACGGATCGTATTCGACGATGCCGATGCGACCTTGGTCATAACCGCGCTCCCGGATTTCCGCCACGATCGCATCGAGCACGCTCGGCTTGCCGACGATCACATTGCGTACTGCCGTGCGTGCCAGCATGGCGCCTGCCAGTGAATGGCCGGGCCGAGTAACCACGGCGGGATCACCATCTTTCGGGAAAAAACAGTAGTTCGCCATCTCCGCCTTGCCCATCATGTTGGTGACGTAGCGGAAATTGAACCAGCAGCGCCCATACGCCGCAGAACCGCCGACGATCAGCAGGCAATCGAGATTGAGGGTCCGCATCATTCTGCGAATATTGCCGTAACGACGCTCGTACTCCGCCGTGGAAAAGCGCGGATAAACGAAGCGCTTGCGCATCCGTTCCAGTTCATCCTGGCTGAGCAGCATCAAATCCTCCGAGCCGTTATCTCAACGCCCTTTCTTAGACGCGGTGAAGCGGGAGGAAACCGCATCGGTTCGCGAGAACCGTTTGCGGTTCGCTTTGCTTACCGCGTCCGACAGCGCTCATCGGCCGCCATAGAGCCGGTCGATGTACCCGCTGTCGTCCAGTTCTTTGACAAAGCTCATATCCACAAAATCCTCCGCACGAACAGTCGCCGGCGTATTTTTGGTCCGCTGGGAATCGACAATCAGCGCCATGCCTTCCACCGTGGGATAGGGCTTTCGCGGCGTGAGTTTCACAGCGAATTCCTGGTAGCTCTCCTCCAGCGCGGCGCGGTCGTTGGTTTTGAGATTGCGTGCGATGATCGCCAGGCTCTCTTCCTTATGCGTTTTATAGAAATGCACGGCATCGACCATTGACTTGACGACTTTGCGCACCGTATCACGATTTTTATCGATAAAATCCTTGCTCGTTGCTACCCCGGTTTGCTGATACGGAATCACCAAACTTTGCGGCGTAACCACGGCGCGAAATCCTGCTTCGCGCGCGATCGCCGTCAGTGGAGGACTGAGTAGAGCGCCGTCGATGGAGCCGGCCTTGAGCGCGGCGAGCCTAACCAGGTCACCTCCTCCGCCTAACTGCAGAATGGTGACGTCCTTTTCGGGATCCAGGCCCAGGCGGCGAAAAATCTGCCGCATCATGAAGTCCGGCGAGCTGCCGAAACTGCCCATGCCGAATTTCTTTCCTTTAAGCTCTTGTGGCGAGGTGATGTTGGGTTTAACAAAAAGACTGTAAGTCGAAGTATTGATGAGCCCGGCGATCATCCGAAGACTCAGTCCGCCGAGGTTTGCGCTGACCAGTCCAGGTCCCGCCATAACGGCAATTTTGATTTGACCCGCCGCAAACGCTTGCGCGACGATGCGTCCGCCGCCGATGTAAATGAGCCGCGTCTCCAGGCCGTTGCGCTCGAAGAAACCGCGATCCTGCGCAATCCAGAGCGGGATGCTCGTACCGCCGATACTGCTATAAACAACCTCCAGCTTTTCTTGCTGGGCTAGCGCGAATGAGGCGCTGCTCGCCATGAACAGCAGCGCTATGAAAACAAAAAGCGCCGGCCGTTTCATTTGCCGTCACCTCCCAGCTGTTTGCACAACGTCAAATCGACTACATCTTCAACCTTCAGATTCGCCGCCTTGGGATTGATGCCCATCTCCACCATGAGCTTCATGATCGAGCGCACGCCGGGCACGGTCGGACAGATGCTGCGTGGCAGGTCCTCTACGAGATCGCTATAAGCCGCTTCGGCTCTGTCGCGCGCGCTCATTTTCAAATTCTTCATCAACGATTCAACCCCCCGATTCTTATTTGCCGGCGCGGCGATGAAGTTCACCGCGTCCACCGTAGCGCGCGCGATGCGCTCGATCAGCTGGGGATCGTTCCGCATAATTTTTCGCGACGTAACGAGCCCGCTCGCCTGAAACGGAATATTCAGCTTCGCCATGTCAACGAGAATCGGGTAGCCTTCGCTGGTCGCGGGGTTGCCGATCTCCGGTGAAACCACCGTCGCTTGCGTCACGCCTGATTTGACCGCCGCGAGGCGCAGCGGCTCCGCGCCGGTGGGGAGTAGCGTGATATTGTCACGGCGGGGATTGAGCCCGATATGATCCATGGCGACGATGGCTGCTAAGGTCGCCAAGCCCGCCATGCTCGCGCCGATGCCGACGTTTTTTCCCTTGAGATCCTCCGGACGTTTGATGCTCGGATGTGCGATCAATTGATATCGGACTTTGTTTTGATTGCCCATGATCATGACCATATCGCCGCCGGCCACCACGGCATTGATCACGTGCGTCGGACCGATGAGCCCGACGGGAACCTCTCCCGCAAGCATCGCCTGCGCCGCTTGCGTCGCGATGATAAAAACCGGTTCCACCTCCACGTTGTGCTTGCGAAAAATTCCTTGCTCCTTCGCAATCCACGTCGTTTCCATGTAAGCGTTGATCGCGCCGTAAGCAAAGCGCGCCTTCGAGACCTGTTCTGCAGCCGATATGGCGCGCGGCGTCCAAACATACAAGACGATCGCTAGGACGAACATTTTCTGTGTCATCACGACTCCTTCGTTCGAGCAGTTCAACGTTTACTCAGGCACTCATCCTGCCTCGCCGGCTTGGCGGGAGACGGTAAGAAAGAAACAAAACGCCGTCGGATGTTCTCCCATTCCGAAACCTGAGAAAAGTTTCATTGCCTGCAGGTAACCTCATGACTCATTTTCGGGTTTCGCCTTTGAGCGTGAAATACGAACACTCAACAGCCATTTTAGGCGAGGTCATACAGTCGCGCGCAATTGTCCCAAAGAATTTTACGCCGGCTGCTCTCGCTCAATCCTTCGATTTCCAAAAATTCGTCGATGGCATGCGGAAAATGCGCGTCGATGTGTGGGTAGTCGGTGGAAACCACGAGATTATCGTCGCCGATTCGTTTGATCACATCCGTAACGAGAAATTCATCGGGATCGACTGAAATGAAGCACTGTTCGAGAAAATATTCGCTCGGCTTGCGCGACAGCGGCACATCCGCCAGAGCACCATGGAGCTTGGCCCGTTCGTCGAGCCGATAGAGAAGCCAGGGGAGCCAAGCGCAGTTGCCTTCCAGGAATGCGACACGGAGCTTGGGAAATTTCTCCAAAACACCGCCGGCGCAAAAACTTGCTACCGCTTGAATCAATTCGAGCGGATTACGCAGCGCGAGCGCGACAATATTCGCGTTCGGGTGGCCGAAAAATTTGTTCGCCACCTGTTCCTGCTTGGGTCGCGCCGGTGGATGGAAGCAAAGTGCAACGCCGAGCTTTTCGATCTCCGCCCAGAGCGGATCGAAGTCACGATCGTGAATTCTCCTGCCGTTGATTGGCTCCGGACAAAGAGAGAGCGCCCGAATCCCGAGCTGCTGGACAACACGGCGCACTTCCTCGACCGCGAGGCCGACGTCGTGCAAAGTGACCAATGCCGAGGCCTTGAGCCGCCGCGGATTCTCCTTGCAAAAATCAGCAATCCAGTCATTCCACGCTCTACACAAATCATTGGCGTATTCTGGTTCTAGCGTTTCGTCGCAATGCAGCGGCGAAGTCCGGAAAAGCACCGCCAAATCCAGACCCTCGCGATCCATCGCCTCGACTTGAGAAACTGCGTCATATTCCCGCACGACGGCAAAATCATAGCGGTCGGCCACCTGCTTCTGACCGTGATCGATCACATCGGTGATGCCGCGTAACGTCTCTTTGCCGCCGCCGATGGAAAATTCGACCCTGCCGTGCTTACCGTTTCTTTGCCCGCGCGGAATCCGGTCGCCCCATTTTGGATCCATATATTTGACGTACAGATTCGCCGCATCGTAAACGTGCATGTCGCTATCGAAACAACGAAACCCGTTCTTCATAAATGAATCTCCTTTTCCTGTCTTCGGAAAGATTCCTCACATCCGTTCGGAATGACAAACTCGGCGCATCAGCTAATCTGTCATTTCGAGCAAAGCGAGAAATCCTTGTTTTCCCCGTGAAAAATTTCTCACGTCCATTCGGAACGACAAGGAGCGCGGGAAACGGTTGCACCCGTTGAACGGCTTAGACTCGACCCTCATAAATCCAGCGTATTCGGCGCAAACAATTCTTCCAGTGGCATCTTTCTGTCCGCCAAGCCCTGCTCGTGCAGGTAAGTCGCCAACGTCTCGACGACGTGGCGATTTTTCTCCAAACCGTACGGCCACGGGTCATGACCGAGAATGTGTTCTTGTTCTCCAACAGGGCCGCGAAACCAGGCAAGACTGATTTTGTATGGCGATAAGTCTTTCAATCGCGCGTACGCGTCTTCCTTGGCGCGCTGAAACGCCTTGAAGAGACTGCGCGCGATCCATGGATGGTCATCCCAAACGTCTTGACGCAGCGCCACGGAATGCATAATGGGGAAGATGCCCGTTCGTTGGAAATATTCCGCTTCGACTTTCGGTGCATCCTCGAACAACCGGCGGATATGGGGCGGCGGATTGAACAATGACGGGAACAAGCTCGGCACCATGATCGCGTCGAGCTCGCCGTCGAAAAACATCTGATCGGGTTTGCGATCGGGCGTGATCCGCTTAACTTTGTAGCGTTTCGGCAGTTCCATCTCCATGCGCGCGTGCGGCGTCCACAGATACCATTCGATTTCGTCCAGATTGACCCCGTATTCGTGCTGCAGCATGCCGCGCATCCAGACCGTAGC
>DATBEY010000112.1:0-8094 GCA_036558765.1 Binatia bacterium
AATATATTCTCGGCCCAGGCGATGTTTGCCGGCACCCGAAAAACGTCCCTCACGGCGTCGAGGGCATCGAAGAATCGGTTGTGGTCGAGATTAAATCCCCAGCGCCGGAGATTTCAAGCTTTCTGGGTACGTGAGAAAGTAGCGGAGATTGATATGGCAAAAGCAAAATATTTGATGATCGCCAGCATGGACGTCGATCCCGAGCACGAGGCGATTTTCAACGAGGTATACGATCGAGAGCACGTGCCCAATCTCAGCAAAGTGCCTGGCGTGCTCGCCATCACGCGCTATAGACGCGGGACCCTGACCATGAACATCGGCGGCGAGAAAAAAACCATCGAGATTCCGAATGAGCCTGCGTACACCGCAATCTATGAATTGGAGAGTCCCGAAGTGCTCACCAGCCCGGCGTGGGATAGAGCGATCGAAGATGGCCGTTGGCCAAGCGAAGTGCGCCCGCATACGAAAAACCGCCGGCACGTTTTGCTGAAAATCATGGAATAGTTCGCGTCATCCTGGGCTAGACCCTTAAAATCGTTTTCAGCTCCGTCTCGATCCTCTCGGCAGCGGCGGTTTCAAATTGCGATTCAAATAACGGAAACAGCTCGCGCTCTTCCTTGCGGATATGCCGCTCGAGCAGATCGCCGAGATCGAAAATTAGCTTGGCCAATCCGGTCTTTGATTGGAGCCGCGGCACGGCCTGACGGATCTGTTCATGATCCTGCACGAGCGTATCGACAATCGGCGCGCTCGTCGGGGCCGCGGCACGTATCGCGGGGAACAACACTTTTTCTTCCGCCTCAAAATGGCGCGCGAGATTGCTCATATAGAAGTTTAAAAATTCCTGGGCGCGCTCTGCCAGACCCACGGCACCCATAGGTTTGAGTTGCCCGAGCGCTTGTTTCCGACAGCGAAGCGCTAGCGCGAGCCCGTGATGATGGTCATGGGATAGCGGGACTAAGCTCTGATGGCGGGGAGGCATAGTAAAGGAGTAGCATGAACACTAAGCAGAAGCTTTCAGCTACTCAGTCGCGCCACTTAGATGATTTGGTTTTTGCGGAGTTCCGCGATGGCGCCGTTATCATATCCGAGTTCGGCGAGAATTTCTTCGGTATGCTCGCCGAGTGTCGGGGGTGGCCGCTCAATACTTGGAGGCGTGCGACTCATGTCCACGGCATTGCCGATTAACTTCATTTTACCCATGCGGGCATGTTCTACCTCGATCGGGAAGCCGTACTGGCGCACTTGTGGATCGACAAATACCTCGTCCAAGCTGTTGATCGGCGCTGCTGGAACATCTTTCTCGATAAGCTGATGCAACCACTCGTCGCGCCGCCCGGCTCGAAAGATCGGCGTCAGGCTTTCAACCAGGACATCGTAGTTTTCGATCCGCGCCTTGCGATTGTTGAAACGAGGATCTGCTGCCCATTCGGGTTTACCCACCACCTCGAACATGTTTTCCCAAAACTTGTCCGGCGACGACATATGCAGGACGAACGGCAAACCATCGCAATCCTCGAAAGCAAAAACCCCGGCCGTAGTCGTCCGGTGCTTGCGCCTCGGAATATGTCCGGTTTCGAAATAACGAGCGGCGTTTTCACCGATAAAGGAGACCGAAGCGCGTAGAAGCGAAGTTTCCACGTGCTGGCCTTCCCCAGTAAGCGTGCGGTTCATGAGCGCGCTCAAAATTCCGTAACATGCGTACATTCCGGTGAGATGATCCGAGAAAGAAATTCCCATTCCCTGGGGTTTTCCCGGATCGGTCAGAAGACTCAGTAACCCGCTCCGAGCCTGCCCGACCGTATCGTAGCCCGGCATGTCCCGGTAAGGCCCCTTCGGGCCAAAGCCGGAAATTGAGCAATAAACCAGTTTTGGATTTACTTGCTTCAGGTCGTCATAGCCAAGACCGCGCTTTGCCATGACGCCGGGACGAAAATTTTGGATCAGCACATCGGCCTTGGAGGCAAGTTTAAACGCGATGTTTCGGCCTTCATCGGCACGCAAGTCGAGGCTGACGCTCCGCTTGTTGCGGTTTAAGCTGCAGAACGTTGCTGCATAATTTCTTTCCCCCCAACCGCGAAACGGATCGCCGCGCTTTGGCTCTTCGATTTTAACGACCTCTGCTCCCATGTCGGCTAACAACTGAGACGCAAAAGGACCCGTAACGTAGCTTGCCGCTTCGATGACTTTGACTCCCGCAAGTGCACCGGCCATTGATCACCTTGAAAATAATGGTTCGTATCTCCTAGCGTTGGGGCGCTTGGGAGTCAAGAGAGGCTTGGATTGCGGACCGGGCGGGGCTGTGATCAGACTTGTGGCACACCGGCCGATAGCTGCGGCCGGCATGCCCTAATAATTTTGGAATCGAAGAAACTACCGTTCCTCAGTGTGCATCTTGCGCGGTGGCGGTGTAGTTCCCTGAGGTGAAACCATTGCAAGAATCTCGCTGCGGCTGAAGCGCCACCCGCCGCCAAACTTACGTCCGGGAATGGCGCCTTCTTTTACGAGCTTGTAGACCGTGCGTGGATGAATTTGTAGAAGCTCGGCTACCTCTCCCGCGGTCAGTATTTCGTCCATCAGTTAACCTCCTCGATTTGCGAAATAAATTAGCGGAAGCCTAAGGCAGAATTCATGCCACCGGGGGAACAAGGACGGACGCAGCCAAACCATGACAAAATCGGAATTTCGAACAAGAGTTTGAAGGAAAATCCTACGCTAAAGTGTAGGAAATGAGAAAAATTGAACAAATTGAAACAAAACATGAATGCCAGGAATTCATCAATGCTTACTATGGGTCTGTGTTGAACTCGTGCATCGGATCCATTCGAGCGTGAAAAGCGATAGATTATCTCCCTAAATATGCATCTACCACTCTGGGATTCGCAAGTAGTTCTTCGCCAGTTCCAGACAGCACAATTAGCCCGTTCTCCATGACGTAACCCTTATCGGCAATGTCCAGCGCCTCGCGGGCGTTTTGCTCTACGAGAAAAATCGTCAAGCCCTGCTCATTGAGGGCGCGCACAATTTCTAAAATCTCGGCGACCATAATCGGCGCCAAACCCATTGATGGCTCGTCCAAAAGCAGCAAGCTGGGATTTCCCATGAGCGCCCGCGCAATGGCCAACATTTGCTGCTCACCACCGGAAAGGTATCCGGCTGCGGTATGTAGCCGATCTCTCAGCCTTGGAAATCGAACAAGGATTCCGTCGAGATCCGCGACAATTTCCCGCCGGTTCCGCCGCCGATAGGCTCCCAACAGCAGATTCTCTTTAACCGTTAGCGTGGTAAGAATCTCTCGGCCTTCTGGCACTTGTACCACGCCGCAAGCAACAATCTGATGTGGCGACAGAGAGCCAAGCTCGACACCGTTCAGTCTGACTGAGCCTTCCGTCAGTTTCACTAGCCCCGATACTGCCAGCAGAGTTGTGGATTTGCCCGCTCCATTGCTCCCTAGCAGGGCCGTGACCTCGCCGCGCTGAAGTGCTAGGTCGATACCTTTCACCGCTTCGACCACACCGTAGTGAACTCGCATCCCGCTGATCTCGAGCAGCACGCTCACGTTTTCAGTTTTCCCGAGCATTATTTCCGAGATACGCTTCGATCACTTTGGGATGCGCAGAAATTTCCACGGGGCCGCCTTGGGCGATCCAACGACCAAAACTCAATACCGCGATTTCGGCGCAGATTTTCATTACAAAACGCATATCATGCTCGATGAGCAAAATGCTCAAACCGCTGGCCGCCAGTTTTTCGATTTCCTCTCCTAATTCCTGTTTTTCCGCAGCATTCATCCCGGCCGCGGGCTCGTCAAGCAGCAATAGCTTCGGTCTCGTCGCCAGCGCCCGTGCCAACTCCAATCGCCGCTGCTCGCCATAGGAAAGAAAGCCGGCGCGCTGATGAGCCTTTGCGCTCAAGCCCACTCGAGACAGAAGCGCTCGGACGGCCATCCGTTCGGAATCTTCGGCACGTCTATAAGCACCCGGAACTAGCGCCTTCAGTACGCCATATTGAGGATGCTCGCCCATGGCGACAAGCACGTTTTCTTCCGCTGTCATTTCCTTGAACAGGCGTATGTTCTGGAACGTCCGCGCGATGCCTCGGCGGGTAATCATGAACGGCGGCAAACCGTTCAGGCGCTCGCCTGAGAATTCAATAGAACCTGAGCTCGGAGCCAGCAGTCCCGTAATCAGGTTAAACACGGTCGTCTTTCCGGCTCCATTGGGACCGATCAACCCAAAAACACCGCGTGAGGGAATGGTCAGATCGAGATTGTCGAGAACGCGCAAACCGTCAAAATTTTTGCTCAGGGCCGACAGTCTCAACATGTGCCTAGCTCAAGGGCGGACCCGCCGCAGCAAGGTTTGCAATCCATCCCAAAGGCCTTTTGGCGAATAAAGAATAATCATGATTAAGATGACGCCGTTGATCAGCGGCCGATAACGACCCATACCGCGCAACAACTCGGGTAATGCTGTAATCAGAGTGCCGCCCAGCACCGCGCCCCATGGGCTAGAGACCCCACCAATGACTCCCATGGCGAGAATCTCGACCGCGCGCTCGAAGCCGTATTCGTTCGGACTGATAAAGAAAGTAAAGTGTGCATTGAGTGCGCCGGCTAATCCCGCAAGCGCCGCGCCGATCACAAAACAAACGAGTTTGTATGCGCGCACGTTCAGACCCATCAACTCGGTGGCGATTTCGTCCTGCGAAATCGCCGTAATCGTCCGGCCAATGCGGGAATGCGCCAGTCGAAGGAAAACGTAGAGCGCCACCGCCACGCTAGTGATTACCTCGAAAACTCCGACGAGCTGTGGAATCCCATTCAGGCCGAGCGCGCCGCCCGTAACATCTTCGGCATTGAGAATAAGGATTCGAACGACCTCTCCGAATGCTAGAGTCGCCATTGCCAAGTACACTCCGGAGAGCCTGAGCGTCGGCACGCCGATGAGCAGCGCCACCATGGCTGCGGCAATCGCGCCGACCATCAGGGCGAGCGGCAATGGCGTAACAGTGTGCAAAGTCAAAAGCACGGCAGAGTATGCGCCGATCGCCATAAAACCTGCGTTGGCCACACTCAATAACCCGCAGGCAAGGGTCACATAGATCGATAGGGCCAAGAGCACATTCGTACCCGTCGAAAGCACTAACGTGCTATAGGTGGACCAAAAACTATCGAGCCACTCCATAGTATGTTGAGCACAAACCAGGAAAGCGCACTACGCGCGCCGCTGCGGGGCCTGGCCGAACAATCCCGCGGGGCGAAGCAACAGCACGGAAAACAACAGGCCAAAAGCAACCGCGTCACGCATATTAGAGCCGATGTAGGCGATCGTAAGTACCTCAGCAAATCCGAGAAAAAAACCGCCGATCAGAGCGCCGCGCACATCACCCATACCACCGATAATGACCACGGCGATGCCCTTGTGCAGCATCGGCTGTCCCATGTGGGGAAATACGGAATTGGTATAGAGCGCAATCAGGACGCCTGACACGCCTCCGAGAATCGACGCGATCACCGAAGTCGCGCCAAACAATTCCCCGACATTAACTCCAAGAAGCGCGGCCGCTTTGGGCGACTCGGCCAGAGCCCGGAGTGCGCGCCCCGTGGAGCTGTGCCTGATTACCCAGAGCATGCCACCCATCAGTAGCAGCGCGAGACCAATGATATTGACGTCGAGCCAATTCACCTGCGCACTCGCCAAACTCAGTGTGCTCGACGGTAAAGTATCCAGAGGAAAACGAAGATTTTCCGAGCCGAAATAGCCTTCAATTATGCTGGCGAGACAGATCGATACGCCAATCGTGGCGATCATCGGCGCCAGATGGGGCGCTCGGCGTGCGCGCAGCGGCGCGAAGATCAATTTATCGAGAATCCACCCGGCGACACCGGTAACCAGCGCGGCGACAAAAATCGCCGGCAACAATGAGAAGTGAAAGACCAGAACCGCATATAAGGCGGCGTACGCGCCGATCATGAAAATCGCGCCGTGCGCCAGATTGATGACATTTAGGACGCCGAAAACCAGGGTAAAACCGAGGGCGAAGAGCGCATAGACCCCGCCGAGTGACAACCCATTGATGATCTGCTGCGCCAGCATGCGCTATTTTTGAATGACGTAGTGATTGCGCTTGGTTACCATAACGATCGCGGTTTGCACCGCGTCGTAGCCGGCGGGCTTGCCGTCGCGGCCTATCGCCTGGCGAAATTTGAAAGGCCCCGTGGCACCGTTCCATTGGACAGCTGGCAAAGCATCGCGCAGCGCTCTGCGATCGGCGTCGAGGTTACCTGCAAATTTAAGTTTCCGCATGGCCTCCGCTGCAATGTACATTGCATCATAGGCCTGTGCTGCAAACTGATCCGGCACAGTGCCATAGGCTTTTTTATAGGCAGCGACAAAGCGTTTGTTTTCCGCGGTCGAACTCTCCACCGACCACGGACTCCCGACCCAGAGATTGTCTGAATAGTCCCTCGCGAGCTCGAACACTCGCGGTGAGTTCATGCCGTTGCCGCCGACAAAGGGTAGCGTAATGCCCAGTTGTCGCGCCTGAACCATGATCGGCGCCCCCTCCGCGACCAGCGCCGATAGCACGATGGCATCCGGATTTGTGCCTTTAATCTTGGTTAACTGCGGTTTGAAATCGACGTCGCCTTTGGCGAAGGTTTCCGTGGTCGTCACCCCGATTTTCAGATCTTGAAGAGCTTTTTTGAAGTTATCGTAGCCGCTCCTGGTGAAGATATCGTCATTGCCATAAAGCACCGCGACTTTACTGAACCCCGTTTTTTGCGCCGCGGCTTTCAGCGTCGCGGGCAAAATATCGGCCTCCGTAACCGAATTTCTAAAGACATAATTGCCAATTGAAGTGATTCCGTCCGCGGTGTTCGACGTACCGAAGACGACCACCTTGGCCGCTTGCGCCACCGGATCTGAAGCCTGTGCGGAGTTCGACAGAGTAGGCCCAAACAACAGGACGACTTTGTCTTGAAAAATCAGTTTTTTAAAAACATTGATCGCTTCTTCTTTTTTCCCCTGCTCATCCTCGATCACGAGCTCGAGTTTTTGCCCATTGATGCCGCCTGACGCAGCAATCTCACCAGCCGCGAGCTCAAACCCTTTACGGATCGCCACGCCGTATTGGGACGCGTTTCCGGTAAGCGCTTCCGCAATGCCAATCTTGATCTGAGCGGCGGCCGTGTTCGGCAGAACTCCGAAGACAAGGATGAATAGCAACGCCCTGGAGCCAATGAGTCGCCGACTAAATTTCATTGCCGTGCTATTTTCGGCCCGCTTCGACATGCCAGAGATAGAGCGTATGCTCCCAGCTCGTGCCATCTTTGATGTGTTCGGTTTTGAGCGGCTTCCAATCGCCCATATCGAAATCGTGCGAAACAACACGCGATCCCGGCTTCATCTGTTTCCAGATGTTCGGGCGGATCATTAAATTGACCTCCGGCAAAAGATACATGGTCAGAACGGACCCTGCAGACAAATCCACGGTGCGAATATCCTGTTGGCGAATCTCGACCAAGTTCTCGACACCGGCTTTTTTGATATTCTCATGGGATTCCTTGATGCGCTGCGGGTCGATTTCGAACCCAATCGCTTTAACACCGTATTTTTTTGCCGCGGTCACAACGATTCGTCCGTCACCTGACCCGAGATCATAAACCACGTCACCCTTCTTCACTTCGGCTAATTCAAGCATCCGATCGACGACTTCCTGCGGCGTCGGAACGTAAGGCACAATTTTGCCTTCCTGGGCGATCGCCAACTTGACCTGATGAGTAAATGCTGCAAAAAGCACCAGCGCTACAACTCGCCCTATGATGCGCCTTGATTTAGTCATAAGATCCTCCTGCTCTTTCCGTGAGCTAACCGTTCTTTTGCCAGAATTTCCCGAGCCAACTCGTGTTTTCTTTGGCGGCGACCTGTTCAAGCTCGCCCGCATCAAGCCAAATGCCGTTGCAGCCAGTGCATTGGTCGATCTGAATCTTCTGAAAGCTTCGCTCTTTCAGGGGCGCACCGCATTTAGGACATTTCATCAGGGAAGCTTTGCCGGCCGACTCCTTGGCCTCCGCTTCCTGCTTGAGTTTCA
>DATBEY010000113.1:0-5328 GCA_036558765.1 Binatia bacterium
GGTGTTGTCAACGGCAAACTCTACGCCATCGGGGGACGGATCAATGGCCGCCACGATCGCAGCATTACCGCGAACGAAGAATATGATCCGGTGGCGAATCGCTGGACAACGCGGTCACCGTTGCCGACGGTCCGTAGCGGCATCGCTGCGGCTGTTCTCGATCAGAAAGTTTTCGTCTTCGGCGGCGAGTCGCCGCGAGGCACGCACAAAGAAGTTGAGTCCTACGATCCCTCGGGAAACCGCTGGCAACGCTGGACGCCGATGCCGACCGCGCGCCATGGACTCGGCGTCGCGCTCCTCGGCAGGTCGATTTATGTGATCGCCGGTGGTCCGCAACCCGGCGCGACGTATTCATCGGTCAACGAGGTTTTTACGCCATAATGCTGCGGTTCCCAGGGCCCGGGGTTCATTTTGATCCCGAAATCCCAGTGTTCTGAAACCAAAATACGCAACAACAAGGCATCGTCATTCCGGGAAGCTGGCTATAGCCAGCGCGACCCGGAATCCAGGAGTAGCTGTAGGCGGAGTTTGTCAGAACGGATCCGCGAAGAACCGCAGGATTCTTTGCGGCAGCCAGTCGATGCGGCCGGGAAATTTACCGGTGACGAATCCGACGTGGCCGCCGGAGCGCGGAAATTCTAATATCACGGAACTGGATACTTCGTCCCTCGTCGGTAATACCTCGGCGGGCAGGAACGGATCGTTTTGTGCGTTCAGAACCAGACTCGGCACCGAAATTTTGCTGAGCCAAGGCTTGCTGCTGCACCGCGTCCAGTAATCAGTAGCGTTTTTAAAGCCGTGCACCGGCGCGGTAAACAAATCATCGAATTGTCGAAACGTAACGCTCGCGCGTATCGCCCGCATGTCGATCTTAAGATCATGAGCAACAATTTTCGCCAGCGCGCGCGGCCGCAAAGTCCGCAAGAAATGGCTCGCATAAAGAATTCTTTTGATGCCGAAATCAAGCTCACGCGCTGCGGCCACGAGATCGAGCGGCGTGGATACGGCGACTGCCCGTTCAATGATCCGAGAGGCGGACGCGCCATGTTCGCCCAACCATTTGAGGAGCATGTTCCCGCCGATCGATATGCCAACCGCGTAAATTTTACTGTGCGGGTTTTCCGTTTTGATCCGGCGCAAGATCCAATCGATCTCATCCGAATCGCCCGAATGATACGAACGCAGCAGGCGATTGGCTTCACCGCTGCAACCGCGAAAGTGGGGTACGACGCCGCGCCAGCCGAACTCATTCGCCTTGGTCATTAGACTCCGCGCATAATGGCTTTGCGAGTAGCCTTCCAATCCATGGAACAGGACAATGAGTTTGCCAGTATTCGACGCGTGATCGACCCAATCGAGATCGATGAAATCGTGATCGGGCGTGTCCCAACGCTCGCGCCGATACGCAACCGAATAACTTCGCGCCAGCCAGCGTGCGTAAATGGTTTGCAGATGCCCGCCGGGCAGCCACCACGGCGCCCGGTACCCGGTATGATCATTTTCACTCGTCGTGAACTTCACCTTTTGCGAAACACTCATATATGCGGTCATTTTGAAACAAAATCCGAAATCCGAAGCTCGAAATCCGAAAGAAACCAAAACAACAAAATCCTGATCGGCTACCCCATCCGGACGTTTGAAGCATTTGACCTTTTAGATTTGGACTTGTTTCGAATTTCGGATTTCGAATTTCGTTTTTGGGCAAAATTTATTTTACTTCGTTCTTCGAACTCTCCGGTGGCACGAACCCATGACGCAGCGTGTTTTCCGAAATCGTTCTCGGTTCGAGAAATTGCAGGAGATAGTCGGGCCCACCCGCTTTGGAACCGATCCCGGAAAGCTTGAGACCGCCGAACGGTTGCCGCTCGACCACCGCGCCGGTAATGCTCCGATTGATGTAAAGATTGCCGACACGAAATTCCTGGCGTGCCTTTTCGATATGCGCTGGTGAACGCGAGAAGACGCCGCCCGTCAATGCGAAGGAAGATTGATTGGCGATAGCCAAAGCTTCATCAAAAGTGCCCGCTTTCATGACCGCAAGCACGGGTCCGAAGATTTCTTCCTGCGCGATTCGGTTTTGCGGGTCGACATCACGAAAGATCACCGGACCGACGAAGAATCCTTCGTCGGGAGCGGGCATTTCCAAAGCGCACGTGGCTTCTGTTTTTCCTATCCGAATATATTGCCGGACGCGCTCTTGGGCTTCCGCGTCGATCAACGGCCCGACGGTGTTGCGCGGGTCTTCGGGAGGACCGACCTGCAAGCTCTTTGTCGCTTCGATCAGCCGCGCTAACAATCGTTCGTAAACTTCTTCGACGAGGATCAACCGCGACGCGGCGGAGCATTTTTGACCTTGGTAGCCGAACGCGGAATCGATGATATGAACGATCGCTTCGTCCATATCGGCATCGTTGTCGACGATCACGGCGTTCTTGCCGCCCATTTCGCAGATCACGCGCTTGACGTGATCTTCTCCCGGACGATGCGTATAGGCTTCTCGCAGTATTTCCAGCCCTACTTCACGAGAGCCGGTAAAGGCGATCAGATGAATTCGCGGCGCGCGCACCAACGACGCGCCGATTTCACCGCCACCTTGGAGCAGCTGGCAAGCCTGCGGCGGTATTTCGGCTTCGCGCAAAATTTCCAGCAGGCGCAGCGCCATGACGGGCGACTGCTCCGCCGGCTTCACCAGAGCGCAGTTACCGCCCACCAATGCGGCCGCCGTCATCCCGGTAAGGATCGCCAAAGGAAAATTCCACGGCGCGATAATTGCCGCAAGCCCGCGCGGCTCGTATAAATAGACGTTGCTTTCGCTCTGCAGCCGTTGCGTTTCGCGCGGCGTAGCCAGATGCAACATTTGGCGGCCGTAATATTCGAGATAATCGATCGCCTCGGCAACATCCGCGTCCGCTTCACGCCAGCTTTTCCCCACTTCGAAAACTTCCCATGCGGCGAGTTCCCAGCGTCGCTGCCGCATTTTCTCGGCGGCGGCGAAAAGAAATCTCGCGCGCTCGGGGGCGCCCTTGCCACGCCAGAGCGGAAAAAAGTGCGCCGCGGTTTTGATCGCGCTTTCTACATCGCTGCTCGTCGCGATCCGCACTCGACCGATTATTTCGCCGGGATTGGCGGGATTGACCGATGCGAGTGTTTGACTATCGACCCGTTGGTCCGCGTGATCGTTGAATTGCGCGCGTACTTTTTGAAGTGCCTGGCCGAAGCGCTCGCGGTTTTCCCGCCGCGAAAAATCGATGAGTGGCTCATTGCGAAATTCTCGCCGGTCGCTGCCTTCGGACCGCGCGGGGGTTTGTCTCCGTCTGCTTGGCAATTCGGTCGCTATCGGCGGTTGAATCAGACGGCTAATATCTTTTCGATCCGCATAGGTCTGGCGTAGGAAGGATGTGTTCGAAGTATTCTCCATTAGCCGACGAATCAGGTACGAAATCCCCGGCAGCAACTCGCCCACCGGAAGATAAACCCGTACGCGCTGGCCATTGGCGATAATGGCCTGGCGCACCGGCTCGGCCATGCCATAGAGCATTTGAATTTCGTATCCGCTGGCGGGAAGGCCGAGCCGTTTCGCCGTCGTGATCGCATGCGCCAAGCTCCGCAGGTTATGACTGCCGAAGGCCGAATCGATGACGTCTCGGGCCTCGAGTAGAATTCGGCTGAGCCGCTCGTAGCTGGCATCGGTTTCCGCCTTTTCCAGAAAAACCGGAATCGGCCAGCCTTTTTGCTGCGCCCAAGCGATTTCGCTGTCCCAATAGGCGCCCTTCACAAGTCGCACTCCGACTCTCCGCCGGTGCTCGCGCGCCCAGGTGATCAGCTCGCGCACGTCGTTTTCGCTATCACGCAAATAAGCTTGGAGCGCGATGGCCGCATCCGGGCCGTCGCGAAATTCGCTTTCCGCCAACACATTCTGAAAGATCGCGAGGGTCAATTCTTTGAAAGCGTATTGTTCCATGTCCACGGTGATCGCCGCTTTCACCTTCGCGGCTTCGCGCAGCAATTCGCGCAATCGGCGCCGCACCGTTGCTTCCGTGCTCGGGTCGAGCGGGTCGAAACGCGCGCACAGCGAAGAGAGCTTGACCGAGAGATTCACCCGGGAAATTTTGCCGTTCTCGGATTCGTCGATCTGAGCGCAACTGGGCCAGCGCTCGCTCACTGCGGATAAGCGCCGGAGCAAGTCGAGATAGCGCTGCTGCATCGCCGCCGCTTCGTTGTCGCTTACCGTCGCCTCGCCGACCGCATCCAGCGTAAAAGCCGCTGGTTCCTTCCTGAGAGCAGCGATCGCCTTGATCAGGTGATCGCCGCTTTCCTCGGCGATAAACCGGCGCGCGAGCTTCACCACATTGCGCCGCACCACGGGCGCCACCAGTGTACCTGCGTGCAGCGCCTGCGCTAATAGAGCCAGGCCGCCGAGCGCGTGATCGACACGGGCGAAGTATTCCTCGAGATGGCGACCGATTTCCGTCGACGAATCCAGACTCGGCAAGACGTCGACGAAACGAAACAGCGCGATGCGCAGCGACTCGTCCTCCAGTGACCACTCGATCATGCGACCGAGCAGATCCCTCGTCTCGAATAACGTGGGTTTATGCTCGGCGGCTTTTTGAAAGAGCGTACGGGCCAGCCGCTGGACTTCCGGCTCGATATTCTCGACGGAGAGATTTTTATTGGCCATGCGTTAGGAAAATCGCAGAGACTTGGTTGTAATCTTCTCTAGCATCATAATACGATCGTCATGGAGAAAAAAATCCTGGTGCTGTTCTTCCTGATGGTTAAGTTTCGGATCTACTCGAAGAAAGATTTCCCGCGTCGGCTCGAAATGACAAACTGCCGCCCCTGTCGCCTCGAATGAAACGAGAGATCTCTCCGAACTCAACGATTTGGATCCATGCTGGAGCCCGTGAGAATGGCAAGCCCCGACAAACAAGATAGCGACACCATAAGCGGCGCTGAAGCCGCCGTGGAAATGCTTAAATCGCACGGCGTCGAGATTCTCTTCGGCTTGTGCGGCGATACCAGTTTGCCGTTCTACGATGCCTTGGCCCGTTTGCCCCACGGCATGCGGCACGTGCTCACGCGCGATGAGCGCTCGGCGGCTTACATGGCGGATGGTTATGCGCGCGTTTCCGGCAAAGTTGGTGTTTGCGAAGGGCCGAGCGGCGGCGGCGCAACCTACATTCTGCCCGGTCTCGCTGAAGCGAATGAATCATCGGTGCCGCTCCTGTGCATCAATTCGGACATTTCGGTTGGCGTGCGCGGGCGTTATACGCTCACTGAATTGGATCAGGGCGCGCTCATGCGGCCGGTAACGAAATGGAATGC
>DATBEY010000114.1:0-7235 GCA_036558765.1 Binatia bacterium
GGGCAGCGCCACGCCGCCGGCATTGGTTGGATTCAAGTCGAGCGCCACCCACTCCGTCGGCGCGCCCTTGGGTTTGGCCGCGAGCACGTGGTTGCGGAAAATCGAAATCGACATGGGCATTTCACCTGCAGCCATGAGCTCATGCATGGCGCCGCCCGAAATCATGTGCATCTGGATGTCGAGGGCGCGCAGCTGCTTCACGTACTCTTCCCCTTTGGCCTTGATCATCGCGCCAAGAAAACGCACGCCGGTGGTATCGCCGCTGACGGCGATCTTGCCTTTGTTTTCCGGTCGCGCCAGTTCCGTGAAATTTTTCGGCACATCGGCGGCACGAATCAGGTTACGGTTATAACCTAGTCCGACAATCGATTCTCGATCCGTGATCCAGAGCACACGGCCCTTATCGGCTTCTTCCCTGGCGTCCTCCGGGAACTGCGGGAGATGCGGCGAATAGTACGGCGTCAGCAGCTTGTTTTCGCGCATCATCATCAATGTCGATGGCGTGGTTTCGATCAAGTCGGCGATATTGCGCTTGCTCTGCGCCTCGCTCAGAAGCCGCCGGGTGAGATCGTTGGGGCCGGCGCGATAGGTTTCGACTTTGATGCCGGGATATTTCGCCTCAAAGATGTTGGCAATGTCGCGATGCGCCGTGAGGCTGGTATACCAAACCATCTTGCCTTCTTTTTTGGCGCCGGCTTTGAGCATCTCTTCGCGATCCGCGCCGCGATAATTCGCAAGATCAGCGATGGATTTCGTCTGCGCAATCGAAGTCGATGCGACTGAACAAACAATTATCAAGGCAGCCAATAATTGCATTTTGTCCCCTATCGAGCTTGCGGCTTCAAACGCGAGATTCTTCGGCGGAGTTTATCCTGAGTAAGATCGAAGGCCTCATAATGACCATTCATGTGTCATCCTGATCGCGAAATGAAGGATCTCGATCGACTGATCCAGCACTCCATCACTCCAATACTCCGTCCCGTCGGTGCGCCGCGATTGTCGCCTCGTCATAACCCACCACATCGCGCAAAACCGTTTCAGTGTCTCTTCCGAGCACGGGAAATTCCCAGCGACGGGTCAGCTTGGCATTGGTAAATTGCAGCGGAAAATTCGGCAGCACAACGCGCCCGAGACGGGCATTATCGACGGCAACAATAAACCCGCGCTGCTGTAGGTGCGGATCGTTGACGAGATCCTCGCCCGTTTGAACGACGCCGCAAGGAATTCCCGCGCCTTGCAATTGATCCCTGAGCGCGAAGGCGTCTTCGGTTTTCGTCCAATTCTCGATGATCGCATCGAGCGCATCGCGGTTCTCTAGGCGCTCGGCGTTTGTAGCAAAGCGGGGGTTGCCGATCACGCCGGGGCCGATGATTTTGGCCAGCGCCGCCCACTGCTGCTCATTTTCCGCGGCGATTACACACCACCGGTCTTCGCCGCGGCATGGATAGCAACCGTGCGGCGCGACGGAGAGGGAGACGTTTCCAGTCGGCTCAGGATTTTTTCCGCTCGATGCCGCCTCCATAAGATGCGCGCCAATCATAAAAGCCGTCGCTTCCGATTGCCCGAGGTCGATGAAGGCGCCGCGCTTCTGGCGCTCGCGATAAAGCACGCCGGAAATAATGATGATCGCGCACAAGGTACCGGATACATAATCTGGGAAAACCGTCTGTGACCCGATCGGCGGATTCGTCACTCCTGGGTGATTCCACAGGTAAGTCAGTCCGGTAAACGCAGTAATATTGACGCCGACGGTGGAAAAATGTCGCTTCGGTCCGGTGGTGCCGAGACCCGGCATTCGCAAATTGATAACATTAGGATTGACCTTGCGCAGCTGATCGTACGCTAGTCCGATCCGTTCCACGACATCGACGCTATAATTATCCAGCACCGCGTCCGCCTTGGCGACGAGATCGTGCAGCACCGTTTGGCCTTTAGGATGCTTCAGATTCACGGTGAAGGATCGCTTGTTTCTGTTGAATTCCAAGAATCGCGGCGACAGATTGGGATCTTCTCCCGTACCAAAGAACCGAAACGGGTCCATGCCGCCTTTGCTCGACTCGACTTTGATCACGTCGGCACCGAGCTCGGCCAAAATCGTCGTTCCGTAAGGGCCGGCAAGCACGTGGTCGAAGCTCACGATCCGCATGCCATGCAGCGGTCCGTCGCTTCTGTGACTGTATCCAATACCGTCGGACTTTGCTCCGACATCATTGACCCCCTCTCTTCTCTCCCTCGCCTCGGGGGAGACGTAAGAGGGGGCAACCCAGCTATCCAATACCGGCACGCTTCCGACCGGCGGCCGTGCGCCGTCGATCACGAACGGAATGGCGGGCTGTTTGGTTTTCCCAAACCCGGCGTGCTCCACCGGCGCCATGAAACCGCGTTCGCGCACCTGTTCATCGTTCGCAAATCCCATCGGCGTGTTCACCGGCACACAAGGAATCCCTTTCGCTTGCAGGAACTCGGTGATCTCCGCCATCGTGAAGCCGCTCAGGAACGCCTCCACGGCGGAGTTGAGCTCATCGGCATGGGCCCGGCGATACAGATTATTGAGCCAATCCGGTGCATCGAAAACAATCGGATGATTTTTCCACAGCGATAAAAACAGCTTCCAATGCTGGCGTGTGACATAAAGATAGACAAAACCGTCTTTGCAGGAAAATATTTTCGCTGGCGCCACTGAGCCGTGCTGGCTGCCGGCGCGCTTGGCGATCTGCTGTTCGTTGGCCCACAAACGAATGATATGTTCCTGCGTCGCCAGCGCTTCCTGCATCGAGGCGTCGACATGATCGCCCTGCCCCGTGCGCTCGCGCCGGTAGAGCGCGGCGAGCAATCCGGCCGTGGCGAACAAGCTCGCAAAGTAGTACGCCTGGGTCTCGGGCGGCTTTACCGGCGGCAAGGAAGGATCTCCCGAGATATACAAAAAACCGCTTTCGGCGAGCGCGACCAGATCGTTGCAGGCCAAGTTTTTCTTCGGTCCCGTTTGACCAAAAGCGGTGATCGATGCCATCACAATCCTTGGATTGATCGCCACAAGATCTTTATAACCGAGACCCTTGGCGTCCAAATCGCCCGGTTGAAAACTCTCGATGACCACGTCGGCGTCTTTCACCAACTCGCGAAATTGCGCGCGCCCTGCTTCGGCGTTCAGGTCGAGAACCTTACTCGCTTTGCCGGCGTTGAGATGGGCGAATACCGTGCTCAAACGTTTGCCATCGGCAGAGGTAATAAATGGCGCCATATTACGGGCAGGGTCGCCGCCCGGTGGCTCGATTTTGATGACTTCCATGCCGAGATCGGCAAGCACGCGCCCGCAAAGCTGCCCGCTCAAATCGGTCAAATCCAGCGCTCTGAATCCTTTGAGAAATTCTCCACTCATTTTCTTACCTTCAAAGCTTCGTTTTGTTGATGTCATCCTGAGGCTTGCCGAAGGATCTCATCGGGATGCTTCGCTGGTGCTCATGACAGAGCCTACGCCCCAATCTTTAGATTGTTATCGCGCTGAAAACCTGAGACGGTTTACGCTCCGACATAGCGGCTGCGCATATCGTTTAGAATTTGCGCTGCTTCGCTGACCATTCGCTCGACGATTTCTTTTGCCGGTCTGGCGCTCTTCTCTTCCGAGAGCATCCCCGCCACTTGACCGCCCGGCACGTGCAATAAATCGACGCGCTCGGCCGTTTCGGCGGCGCGGCGAATCTCATCCATCGCATTCCCCTGATACGGTGTCGGCATCGCCTCCAGCCCGGAGTCAAGCCATGCTTTGATCACGGGACTGCGATAATGCCGAGCATAATGGCCACTGGTATACGCCGTACGGACAAAGTCCTCCGAGCTGCCCGCGAGGATTTGTTTTTTGTACACCGGGTTGATGCCGCATTCTTTGCTGACCAGGAAAGTCGTGCCGCACCAAACTCCAAGAGCACCGAGTGCAAGCGCGGCCGCAACACCGCGTCCGTCGGAAATACCGCCGGCAGCAACCACGGGCTTGGGCTTAACTGCATCGACAATCTGCGGAATCAGCGGAAAATTACCGATCGTCCCTGTGTGTCCGCCCGCCTCATAACCCTGCGCGATAATCACGTCGGCGCCCTTGCGCGCGTGGCTGAGTGCGTGTTTGACGGCGCCGGCAAGTGCCATCACTTTAATGCCGCGTTCATGGGCGAGTGGCACGACTTCCGCGGTGTCGCCGAGGCCGATGATTAGAATCGGCACATTCTCTTCGAGAATGACTTTGAGTTGCTCGCGGGTGGCCGCCGGTGTTTTAACCCAGCTTTTGCGATCCGGCGGTTGCGGCGCGAGGCCGAGCTTCGGGATGAGCTCATCGGTGAACTTTGCGTGTTTGGGATATTTTTCCTCGATTTCTTTGCGTACCTCGTCCGGATCCGGAATTTTGACATCTTCCATTTTCGGCAGCGTGATATCGACGCCGAACGGCCTCTCAGTCAGGCGCCGCACGGCGCGAATCCGTTCGCGAATCACTTCCGGCCGAATCGAGCTGCCGCCGATGCAACCAAGCCCGCCGGCGTTGGAAACGGCCGCGACCAGTTCAGGCGGCGTCGTCATGCCTTCCTTATCCCAGCCCATGCCAGCCTGAATGATCGGCACCTGGATGTTCAGCAAATCGCATAGCGGCGTGTGCAGGCTCATATCGCCTCCGGGTGTAGGGGCACAGCATGCTGCGCCCAACGTTCTCGTCCAGACCCTTCGCTAGTGCTCAGGCTGACACAAGACACGACACTGAAGTCGAATGTCATTTTGAGCAAAGCGAGGCATCTCCTTTCAAACACGCTCAAGTTTTTTTTCGATCCTCGGGCTTCGCGTACTTTGTCGTGCCGCCGCCCTTTTGCGAATGGAGATAACCCTCGACATCGCTCAGCGGATTGGTGTAGTAGCGCATGCGGTGCGACACCAGGTCGTCGGTTCGAAGCGCGGTCAGAAAATCCATGTCCTTCTGCATGTATGCGGCAATCTTTGCGCTTTCCAAAGTAACCGCATTTCGACTGCCGAGTTCGTTGGCCAGCTGTTCAACGCTTGATAGCAATTGATCATCCGGCACAACTTGGGAAACCAAGCCGACTCGCTCCGCTTCGACGGCCGATAGATTTCTTCCGGTGAGTTGAATGTAAAATGCCTTCTTTACGGGAATACCGCTATGAAATAGCGTCGAGGTCGCCACCGCGCCGTAGCTGCCGCGAATCACCTCGGGCATGCCGAACTTCGCCGACTCGCCTGAAATGCAGAGATCGTGACCGTTGATCAGGGCCAGCCCACCGCCGAGGCACCATCCTCTCACGGCAGCGAGCGTCACTTGCGGCATGTTGCGCAGCACACGCACAATTTCGTACGTGGTTCCCGCATGATCCCAGGCCCGCTTGCGTTTCCAGGATTCCCGCAGGTCGTAGAGATCGAGTCCCGACGAATACGAATCGCCGGAGCCCATGGTTACAACGCATTTGATTTTGTCGTTATCCGCAAGATTTTTGAGCGCGGCGATCAACTCCGCCATGAATTTGTGGCTCATGGCATTTTTTTTCTCCGGCCGGTTGAAGGTTAACCATGCCACACCCGCTTCTTCGTCGACGCGTCGTAGAATCGTCGTCATTTCAGTCATAGCTTCCTCGCATGCAGTCGAATTTCTTTCTGATGAGTATCAGAAATCGAGGCGCATCATCAAATGGCAGCAGCCGCGGTTTTCAGAAGTTTACTGCAAAACTTATTCGTCATTCCGGGCAACCCCGGATCTAGTCCGGGGTAGCGCGACCCGGAATCCAGGATGGTCGAATATTTCTGGATGCCGGTTTTCACCGGCATAACTGTAAAACACCTTTGTTCGATTTATTGTAGACACTACAGCCATTTGGCTTTGCGGAAGCGATAAAACAAATAGCCGTCAATGAGCGCCATGGCGATCAATGAAACCGGATAGCCGTGCTGCCATTGAATCTCCGGCATATGCTCGAAGTTCATGCCATAAATGCCGGCGATTAGCGTCGGCACGGCGACCAGCGCGCCGTAGGCTGCGAGCCGCTTGGTGACTTCGTTTTCCTGCAACGTAATCAAAGAGAGACTGACGGAAATCGCCGTGGTCACCATATCGCGCAGGCTGTCGATGGATTGGTTGAGCCGCACCAGATGGTCTGAAATATCGCGAAAATAATCTTGCAAGCCTTGACAGAGCTGCGGTACCCGGCCGCCGTGGAGCCTGCCGACCGCTTCAAGCAGGGGCTCGGTCGCATGTTTCAGCGTCATGAGTTTCTGTTTGATGCAATAAAGCGCCTCGATGCTCGCCCGCTCGGTTTGTGTTGCAAAGATTAGTTCCTCGACGCTTTCCAATTCTGTGGAGATCGCATCGAGTACGGGAAAGTAGCGGTCGACAACGGCATCCATCAAAGCATACAGAACGTAAGCGGGACCATGCCGTAGCAATTCCGGCTCCTCTTCGCATCGTTTGCGCACTTCGACAAATCCTTGTTTTGCCCTTTGCCGCACCGACAGCACGTAATTGGTCCCGATAAAAATACAGACCTCCCCGACACTGAGCTCCTCGCCGCCATTCTCGACCATCTGCAACACGACAAAAAGCGACTGCCCGTACTCTTCGATTTTCGGTCGTTGATGGCCTTTATGGGCGTCTTCGACCGCAAGATCGTGCAAGCCGAATTCCGCTTGCATCAGTTCCAGTTCGGCGGCCTCGGGATCTTTAAGCGCTACCCAAACAAAGCAATCGGGTCTGCTGACAAACAGATGAATCTGATCCATCGGGATATCGGCCAGCTTCTTGCCGTTCTGATAAGCGGCGCAGTTGATAAGCAACCGATTACTCCTTCAATCCAGATGTTATGTGCGGAAATTTAGCGGGGTGTGATTTGAGCGATATCGATCATATCTCTCTGCCCGCTGTTACGATAGAGCCGCTTGCCTTTGCGCGGATAGTCAACCACGTCCTGAGCCAGACGTTGTCCGATCACTAGGCAGACCAATGGCTCACTGCCGTCGTTGACGGTCTCGTGCGCGGCTCCTCCGGCGGGCAGCCCAATGAAATCGCCCGGTCCGATCTTATGAGTCTCATTGCCGATAATTTCCGCGCCGCAACCCGACAAGACATAGATCGCCTCGTCTTCGTACTTGTGCGAGTGAAACTCGGTCGATTTGTCGCCCGGCGCGATCGTGATCAGATGAATCCCGATATTCTTGAGCCCGGCTTCATCGCCGAGGGACTTATCTTCTCGGAT
>DATBEY010000115.1:0-4821 GCA_036558765.1 Binatia bacterium
TAGACCCATCGAGGGGCTCAAAAACAGCATCAAGCCGCCGCCGACCGCCGGCCCGAAGAGAATGCCCAATTGCCGGCTCGTGGAATTGAGCCGCACCGCGCTTTGCAGTTGTTCGGTGCCGACGATATCGTGTATCAACAACTGGCTACCCGGTCCCCAGAGCACTCCCGCCATGCCATGAATCACGAGCAGGATACAGGCGTGCCACACTTGAATGGCGTCGGTAAAGAAAAGCATCGCCCAGGCTGCGGAAACTCCCATGTACATAATTTGCGCAACTTGAATCACTTTACGGCAATCGTACCGATCGGCGAGAGCGCCGAAGTAAACGGCAAAAAGCAGAAACGGCGTCCAGTGGCTGAGCACCGCGAACCCGGCGAGCACCGGTGACCTGAATTTCTCGTACAGCAACCAGTAACTGATCACGTGCTCGATATTATCGGCCATCATGGCGAGCATGGTGGCAAAAAAATAAGCGCGGAAGTCTTTGTGATGCAGCGCGGCGAAGGCGATCTTCTTGGGATTTATAGCTGCGGCAGTATTGCTCGAGACCAATATTCGCTCCAAAGTTTTTGTGATTAATCGCCGACAGTAACCAATCCCAGCGAGCTACGCAAATTGACTCATTCCCAGCTAAAAACTGGGAATGAGTCATCCCGAGCAAAGCGAGGGATCTTTCCGAGAATACTAGGGATCTTGGAGTCGCTCCGATAGTCGATATACTCCTGCGGGATTTAGAATGCGCCCCGTTGTCATATCGAGCTCAGCGAGAGATCTTACGTTACAGCTGGAGCGGAAAAAAGATTCTCGCCGTTCGCTCGAAATAACAATGCCAGGGTCTTTAAATTCCGCTAGCAGTGCAACTTGTAATGCGATTGGCGGTGGACAGATCAGCTCAGCTCTTCGGCCCGCCGCGTGTGCGAAGCGAAGGTCAACAACGCCATGGTCACGGCCAGAAGAATCATCGAGCTCAATGCAAGCGACCAATGAATGCCGATCAGCCCGCCGACGACGCCTACTGTGAAACCGCTGAATGCGCGCAATCCATAGGCCGACATCGAAAAAAGACCGATGAGCCGGCCGCGCAGCGCCAGCGGGGCCTCCAATTGCACGATCGTCTGAGCGATCGAATAGAACGAAAGGTTTAGCGCGCCGGCGACGAACAAAAGGCAGAGCGACAGCGGATAGCTTTTTGAAAACGCAAAAGCGGTCATCGTCAAACACCAAAGTATCGCGCACGCGATTGCCGACTTAGCCGAGGGGGGCAACCAGCCCTTACCGTCCAAGACAAAGCCGCCGAAAACGGAACCGGCGGCATTGGCAGCGAGGAGAGCGCTGTAAGCAAAATCCGCTTTGTCGGTACCGAGGTCGTGAGCGAACTCGGGCATATTGGCTTGAAATGCGTTACCGACAAACAGCGATGCTGCGCCGCCGAGCACGATCATTGTGACGATCGGACGATTGTCCGCGATTTCCCGCATGATGTCGAAAGCATCGCGCCAACGGAGCGAGCGGCGGGGCACCGCGCCTTCGCGTGTATGACCGGTGTAAGGAACGATCGCGAGCCAGATCGTGAACGGCACATAGATCAACACGTTCACCACGAGCCCTGCGGACGGCCCGAGCCACAGCAATAGGCCTCCTCCGACTGCGGGCCCAAAAAGGATGCCCAACTGTCTGCTCGTCGCATTCAAGCGCACCGCGCTCGGCAAATCCTCCGGACCGACGATGTCGTGAATGATCAGTTGTTCGGCTGGCGTCCAGAACACCCCGGCAATGCCGTGGATCACCAGCAAAACGCAGGCATGCCATACTTCGATGGTGCCTGTGAAAAAGAAAAACGCCCAGGCAGCGGAAACGAACATGTACATCACCTGAGCGATTTGGATCAATCGTCGGCAGTCGTGCCGGTCAGCCAAGCCACCGAAGTAGACAGACAAAAACAAAAATGGCGTCCAGTGGCTGATCACCGCGAAACCGGCGAGCACCGGTGACTGAAATTTTTGAAAGAGAACCCAGTAGCTGATCACGTGCTCGATATTGTCAGCCATCATCGCCAACATCGTGGAAAAGAAAAAACCACGGAAGTGACGGTGTTGCAGGGCAGCGAAGGCGACTTTCTGAGTGGTAATCGGTGAATTTGGACTGCGTGTCGGGTTGAGGGTCGAAGGCAAACAACTCTCCTGTTGAATACTCTACGGTTGAGATAACGAATCTCGCTCAGCGATGCAAACATTCGCATCCATAAATTTACGCGACGAAAGAGTTCAAAAAAATATCGACTCTGGTATAATTCGACCATCGTACAATAAACGTCCGAGGCAACATCTGATCTGCCGCCGCAGAACGAATCGCATTTCCGCGGCGCGTTTCAACCAAATTGGCTGCGCGACACCGGGAATTTTGAAGTTTGAGATATCGGACTTCACGATCTCTCGCTTTCAGTTGTAACGACGAATGGAGAACAGCCGCAAACAATGTCTAAACCGATGCTGAAAAATAGCGCCGACGCCGCCGCAGCCAAACTGACCGTCTCTGCCGCGGAAATGGGAGCGCGCCAGCGCGAAATTTCCGTTTCCGAGTTTTTTACTAAGAACCGTCATTTGCTCGGTTTCGACAATCCACGCAAAGCGCTGCTGACTTGCGTCAAGGAAGCGGTGGATAACGCGCTTGATGCCTGCGAAGAAGCGGGGATTCTGCCCGAGGTCGTGGTCAAGTTGGAAGTTGCGTCCAATGGCGATGCGGCGCCAGCGCCCAGTCAAGCGAACCGGTTCCGGGTGACGGTGATCGATTACGGCCCGGGCATCGTGCGTCAGCAGATTCCGAGAATTTTCGCCAAGCTTTTGTACGGGTCGAAGTTTCATCGGCTGCGCATGAGCCGGGGCCAGCAAGGCATCGGCATTTCGGCGGCGGGCATGTACGCGCAACTAACCACGGGTAAACCCGTGCAGATCATCTCGCGCACCGGCGCGCGAACGCCGGCGCACTACTTCGAAGTGCAGATCGACACCAAGAAAAACGAGCCGCGGATTTTCGAGCAAAAGCAGATCGAATGGGAAAATCACCGCGGCACCCAGGTCACCCTGGAGATCGAAGGTCGCTATCAGAAGGGCCGAGCGTCGGTGGATGAATACCTGGAGCAGACCGCCATTGCCAACCCGCACGTGAAGCTCGTCTACCATACGCCCGAAGGCGAGGTTAAAGAATACCCCCGGACCATAGAAGAACTGCCGCCGCAACCGCGCGAGATCAAGCCGCATCCCTACGGCATCGAGTTCGGAATACTGTTGCGCATGCTGCACGACACCAAAAGCCAATCAGTGGCAGGTTTTCTGTCGAGCGATTTCAGCCGTGTTTCACCGAACATCGCACAGGAGATCTGCAAGGCCGCAAAACTCTCGCCCGATACCCGCCCGCGAAATGTGCACGGCGCCCCGGCCGAAGCGCTCTACAAGGCGATTCAATCGACGAAAATCATGGCACCCCCGACCAATTGCATCTCGCCCATCGGCGAGCGCGCAATTCTCCACGGCCTGTACAAGCAAATTAAGGGAGATTTTTATACCGCGGTCACCCGACCGCCGGCGGTTTATCGTGGCAATCCATTCGTCATCGAAGCTGGGCTCGCCTTCGGCAAAGGCCCGGACCAAGCAGCCGAGAAATCGGAACCGAAGACACCGCTCGCCGAAGGGGAAGCGCTGGACGACGACAATGAGCTGGCGCGCGTGATCCGCTACGCCAATCGCGTGCCGCTCCTCTATCAACAGTCCGCCTGCGCGACATTTAAGGCCGTGCTCGAGACCAGCTGGCGCAATTACGGCATCGCTCAATCCAGAGGCGCGCTACCGGCGGGCCCTATGGTGATTTTTGTTCACATGGCGTCGGTTTGGGTGCCATTCACCAGCGAATCCAAGGAAGCGATTGCGGATTATGACGAGATTCGCAAAGAAATCAGGCTCGCCCTACAAGAGTGTGGGCGACGGCTCGGGGTTTTTGTTAGACGTCGTGAGCATGCGAAGAGCGAGTTCCGCCGGCGCAACATATTCGAGCTCTATATCGAAGAAGTTGTCGACGCTTGCAACCGGCTGAAAGGCGGCAAGCTGCCCAAAGAAAAACTGAAGGAACAGCTGCAGAAAATCGCCCTGAAGCGTACCGGCGGTCCAAAGACCGACGAGCTGTTGGGGAAAAAGACCGGTCCCGAAGGGCTCCCCGATTCGATCATTGTCACACCTGAAGGTGTGGAGGGAGATGCGCCGGCTTTGCCGGATGAAAGAACGGTCGCGCCCGCAGAAGAATCTTCCGAGGAGGAGACGGAGCTCGCGTTGCCAACTCTGGCCAAAGAGCAAGCCGAGGAAGCGATCAAAGGAAAACCGGCAAAGACCAAGCAAAAACGCGAGACGAAGGCCACCGGCCGTGAAAAACAGGCCGTCCTCCCATTTGCCGAAAAAACCGAGACAGGCAAAGGCCGAAAGCTCAAGACAGGAAAGAAAGATGGCAAGAAAAAACGCAAATAAGAACGGCGCGGTCGAAAAAAAACTTATCGGCGTCGCCGACGTGGTGATCAACGCAGCGCAGCGCAGCCAAGATCCGACCCTATCGATCCCGGTGCGAAGCCTCGCAAATGTCACCTTCGATGAAAAACGCGGGCTCATCGAAATGGGCAGGCGAAAACAGGCGCGCTCTTTTTTTAACGTCGGCATGGCGAAGAAATTTATGCAGACGGTGCTGGTCGCCGACGCGCTCGCCGAGCTGCAGCGCGCCAATTTGACCACCTCGCTGCGCGAGATTTATTACCGCACCAAGCACACGATACAGAACTCG
>DATBEY010000116.1:0-4664 GCA_036558765.1 Binatia bacterium
GAGCGTTTAAAAATGTTCAGAATCAGAATCAAGTTCACCATGCCGAGAACCATCCCCATCACTGGCGCCAATACAATAAAAGTCAGCGTGCTGATCCAGCCGCCGGGAACGATCACACCCAGGCCGGCTTTGGCAATTCCCGCGCCGGCGTAGGCGCCGATCAGAGCATGTGAAGAGCTGGTCGGTAAGCCGACATGCCACGTGATGAGATCCCAGGCGATGGCGCCGAAAAGACCGGCAAGAATCACATAGGAGTCCACCTGCTGCACGTCGAGAAGACCGCTGCCGATGGTTTTTGCCACCGCGGTGCCAAAGGCGAACGCCGCGACGAAGTTCCAAAACGCCGCCCACGCGACGCCTTGCAGCGGCGTTAAAACTCGAGTCGATACCACTGTCGCGATGGAATTTGCCGCGTCGTGAAAGCCGTTGACATAGTCAAAAACAAGCGCAACGGCGATGATCAGGAGCGTCAGAACCAAGAGCGGATCAGCCATTTTTGATCACGACCCGCTGCAAAACGTCGGCGACATCTTCCATCGTATCGGTGGTTTCTTCGAGCATTTCATAAATTTCTTTCCAGCGGATCAGGTTGAAGATGTCATCTTTGTGGGCGACGATCTCGACCAGTGCCTCGCGCAAGATTCGATCGCCGTTGTTCTCGATCGTATTGATTTCCTTGATGTGCTCAGTCACCAGCCGAAAGTTCTTCTTTTCCCGCAGGTTCGGCATCGCCATATGCAGTTCGCTCGCGCCACTGCGGATGAGCTGTCCTAGTTGGCGGGCTTTTTCCGTCGGCGCTTCAATGCGAAATATCAACATGCGCACAGCGGTCGCCTCGATTTTATCCAGGGAGTCATCGAGGGCGGAGATTAGCCGTTCGATATCTTCGCCGTCGAGCGGAATGATCAATGTATTGATCAGCAGGTGCATGACCTCATGGACGATGAAGTCGCCGCGATGCTCCAATTCGGTGATACGCGCGACTTTGCTTTCGACCTGCACATAATTATCGAGCAGATCTTGCAGCGCTTCTGCCGCCTCGAGCAAATTACCAGTGGCTTTTTCAAACCATTCATAGAATTTGGTCTCGGCCGGCAGAAACTGAAATTTCGGCATGGTCACTCCAAAAACCTGCTCAAGTAATGGAATTTGTTTTGATTATTTTGATTCAAAGCTGACGGACGCGATGAAACTAGCATGCGTCCAAAGCGGCTTCAACCAAAACCAGCGGGAGAACGGTCGAACAGAAGGAGCGGTTCAGAGAGATGCCACTGTGTCGGGCTGATTTCGTGCAGCAAGCGCAGCGGCCAAGCGGACCCGTACGGTCGTGCCGCGGTTTACCACGCTTTCAATGGTGAGATCGCCTTTGTGAGCTTGGATGATGTGCTTGACGATCGCCAAGCCCAAACCGGTTCCGCCCAGGTCACGCGAGCGCGCCTTGTCGACTCGATAAAAACGCTCGGTCAGGCGCGGCAGGTCTTTTTCCGGAATTCCGGCGCCCGTGTCGATCACCGCGATTTCGATTTGTGCGGTGCCGCCGTTGCGCGGCGGCAGCGAGCGCGCCTCGAGAGTAATTTCACCGCCGCCGGGCGTGTATTTGAGCGCATTATCGATAAGGTTGATGAACAACTGCTGTAAACGATCGAAATCGCCGAGAAGGTTCGGCAACTGCGGCTCGATTCTCTGGGTAAGCTTGACTTGCTTGCGGGCCGCTTGATCCCAGAAGACTTCGAGGACGCGCTGAATGAGCTGGCTCGCATCGAGCGGCTGCAGCGATAATTGGATCTTGCCCGATTCCAAGTCGGAAAGCGTCAGCAGGTCTTGCGTCAAACGGCTCAGCCTTTCGGAATGGCGATCGATGATGGCGAGAAATTGCCGGCTTTCCTTGGGATCCGACGGCGGCATGTGCATGAGAGTCTCGACATAGCCGCGAATCGCGGTGAGTGGCGTGCGCAGCTCATGAGAGACATTGGCAACGAAGTCCGAACGCATGGATTCGAAGCGTTTGATATCTGTGACATCATGGAAAACCAGAATCGATCCCTGGAGATTTTCCTGAGTATCCCGCAAACGAACCGCGTTGACGCGAAACCAGCGCTCGTCGTCGAGCTCGACTTCCTTTGCGTAGGTTTGGGTCGAGAAATCGAAGGTCAATATCTCTTCGAGAATTCGATGAACCTCGGGGTGGCGCGTGATTTCCAGAACGGATGCGCCGTGAACATCCAGGTCATCGCGAACATGGAACATAGCGCGTGCCTGCTGGTTCATCACCAAGACACGCCCCTTGGGATCGAGCACCAGGACGCCTTCAACCATGCAGCGCAGGATCGAATCCGATTTTTCTTTTTCCTCGATAATTTGCGACAAGTTGGTGCGCAGACGGAGACTCATTTCGTTCAGATGACGTTCGAGCAAGGCAATCTCGTCGCTGCCGCTGTCGGGAAAAAAATTCTGCGGGAAAGAGCCGGCGGCGATCTGCCCGGAAAACTGCACCAATCTTTGAAAACGCCGGCTCAGGTGGCGTGAAAAAGCCCACGCCAGCAGAAGCCCAATGGCGGAAGCCACTGCGAGGCCGCCAAGCAAAGACTGGCGGAACGCCCGAATGACATTGTCGATGTCGGTCAATGGCACAGCCAGCCGAACGAAGCGATCTCGATTGGGGCCGGTCTGATGGAAAGCGCGATAGAGCATGCTGTATTTGACCGTCGTGCTATAGCGGATTGACGTTCCCGTGCCGGTCCGTATCGCCTCGAGAATTTCCGGACGGGTCCCGTGGTTTTCCATGTGCTCGGAAATCTCAGCGGAGTCGCCGAGCACGCGGCCATCGAGCGCAATAATCGTGATGCGGGCGCCGAGCTCGCCCGAGAGCTGGCGGCAAAGGCTGTCCAGGATCGCACCCGCTTCATCGAAGGGCACCATGCGCGCGAGCAGGTGCGCTTCTTGTTCCATGCGCGTGCTCAGAGAACGGATGTAAAAATGCCGCAGGAGCAGGTTGGAAGAAAAATAGAAGCTCAGGAAGAGCAGTGCGACGACGACAAAATAGGAGAGAAATACTTTGACGACAAGACTACTGTTCCAAAGCCTTTTCATCGAATTTGTAGCCGACTCCGCGCAACGTCAGGATCCATTGAGGCTTGCTGTCGTCCTTTTCAATCGCTTTGCGCAACCGGCGAATGTGCACATCTACCGTGCGCGGGGTCACAAAGGTCTCGCCGCCCCAGACCCGGTCTAACAGTTGGTCTCGGCTGAGCACCCGGTTCGGATTCTGGACCAGGAAGCGCAAAAGCTCAAATTCCTTTAAGGTCAGCTTGACGCTTCGCCCGCGTGCGAAGACTTCATAAGTGGTGAAATCAATTTTGAGGCCGCCCTTATCATAGACCGGCGGGTGATCCGCTTGCTTGGCGCTCTCGACACGGCGAAGCACCGCTCGCACGCGCGCGACGAGCTCGCGCGGACTGAAGGGCTTGGCCAGGTAGTCGTCAGCGCCCATCTCGAGACCGACGATGCGATCGGCTTCGCCGGCCTTGGCCGTCAACATCAGCACTGGAAGCTTCTCCGTCTCATGCCGCTCGCGCAGAATCTTGCAGAGCTCCATGCCCGAGAGACCCGGCAACATCAGATCGAGAATCACCAGATCGGGTTTCTCACGCTGGACGATCTTCAGACCCTGCTCGCCGTCTTCGGCTTCCAGCACCCGAAAGTGCTCTTGCGCTAGGTTGTAGTTGACCAGCTTGCGAATATCCGGCTCGTCTTCGACGACTAAAATCTTTTGTCCGGCTTTCATAAATATCAAACCGAAGGGGGCAATTCCTTCAAATGGCGAATGCTCTTACCTTTGACCATGAAAATTACCATTTCCGCGATATTGGTCGCATGGTCGGCGATGCGTTCGAGGTATTTTGACACCGAGCTGATTTTGGTCGCGCGGCTGATGGTCTGCACGTTTTCGATCATGAAAGTGAGGGTTTCACGGAAGATTTGCGCATTGAGCTGATCGACTTCGTCGTCGTCTTTGCAAACCTTTAGCGCCAGCTCGGTGTCCTCGCGCACGAAGGCATCGAGGCTCTCGCGGATCATGCGCTGCGCGATGCGCGCCATGCGCGGAATGTCGATGTAAGGCTTCAGCTGGGCCTCCTCGTTGAGCTCCAGGGCGCGCTCGCAGACATTGACGGCCATGTCGCCGATGCGCTCGAGATCGGTCGTGATCTTGAGACCGGTGGTGATAAACCTGAGGTCGCGGCCGGCGGGTTGGTGCAGGGCCAGCAGGCGAATGCAGATATCGTCGATGTCCACGTCGAGCCGGTTCACCTCATGGTCGCGTTCAATGATGATCTTGGCGAGCTCGGAATCTCGGTCCACCAGCGACTTCACCGCTTTTTGAATTTGATCTTCGACCAATCCTCCCATGTAGAGGATTTCCTCACGGAGCTTTTTTAGATCTTCTTCGTACTTTTTATCGGTATGCTCGTTAGGCATGGCGCCCTCCATCAGCCGAAACGGCCGGTGATATAATCTTCCGTCTGCCGTTTCTCCGGCGCGGTGAAAAGCTTTCCGGTCTCGCCGAACTCGACCAGCTCGCCGAGATAAAAGAATGCCGTGAAATCAGATACACGCGCGGCTTGCTGCATATTGTGCGTAACGATGACGATGGTGACCTGCTCTTT
>DATBEY010000117.1:0-4935 GCA_036558765.1 Binatia bacterium
AGTGTTCGGTGACGATCCATGGCCAAACGGATTGAAAAGAAATCGTGCCAACCTCGAGCGGTTTATCGACTATTCGACCGATCAAGGGCTTTTGGCAAGAAAGCTAACTGTGGAGGAACTTTTCGCTCCCAACACACTAGACATATAAGAGGCAGAAACCATGCCTCAAAAGATAAAGTGTCCCACTTGTCGCAAGGAAACCACCTGGGAAAACAATCCGCACCGGCCATTTTGTTCCGATCGCTGCCGGCTCATCGATCTCGGTGCTTGGGCCCAGGAGCGCTATCGCATTCCGGCCGAAGATCTCGACATTCGGTCCGATGATGAGGAAGATGAGGAAGCCCGGAAGCGCCACTAGCGCAGCGAAATCCGAAATTCGAAACAAATCTAAAATACCAAAACTAGAAAGTACGACGAAGCTGCGGTAAACGACCGCGCGGATAAACTTCGCAGTTTCATATTATCGTTCGGATTTCGATATTCGAATTTCGGATTTTACTCTATGAGTATTCACCCGACCGCAGTGATCGATGTTGAAGCCGAGCTCGCCGGCGATGTCGAGATCGGTCCTTACGTTGTAATCGAAGGCCGTGTGAAGATCGGACGCGGTACGCGCGTAATGGCGCATGCCTATCTGGGTGGGTGGACTGAAATTGGCGAGGAAAACGAGATCCACCCCGGCGTGGCGCTCGGGGACGCAGCGCAGGATAGGGCTTACAAGGGTGAAGAAAGTTATCTCCGGATCGGCAGCCACAACGTTATTCGCGAACATGTTCAGATCCATCGCGGTACGACGGCCGGCTCCGAAACGCGAATCGGAAATGATAATTTCCTTATGGCCACAGCGCACGTGGGGCACAATTGCCGGCTCGGCGATCACATCATTTTGGCCAATGGCGCGCTGTTGGGGGGATATGTCGAAGTTGGAGATAACGTTTTTATCTCGGGTAACTGCGTGGTGCATCAATTCGTCCGGATCGGCGCTTATGCGCTTTTGCGCGGCTTGAGCGGAACGAGCCGGGACGTGCCGCCCTATGCGATCATGGACTGGCAGCACACGGTGCGCGGCGTCAATACCGTGGGTCTAAAAAGAGCTGGCTTTGATGAGAAAAGAATCCGCGCGATCCGAGAGGCGTTCCGGATACTGTTCCGAAAAGGTCGAAATCTCGGACTGGCGATTAAGGAGCTAGAGAAATCCGGCAGAGCCAATCAGGACGTACTGGCCCTGCTGGATTTTATTAAAGCTTCGAAGCGCGGGGTGTGTGTCGGTTCTAGCGAGTCGCGTTCGTAGACGACGACTGAGCATCGGCCCGGGGACCGGTCTCCTCAGGTGCAGGGGGTGGCGCGCCGACGAAGTAGATCGGTTCCGTACCTTTGAGGTTGCTCGGCGTCACTACGTAGTTGCCGCGCACCGCGGGATAGATAATGTTGTTCGCTACGCCCGCGTTCCCGCCGCTTAGCACATATCCGACCCCGCCCGTCAATAAGCCAAATCCAGCATACATGACCTTGGCCGGGATATAGAAAAAGCTCGCGACCGCCGCTCCGGCACCGTAACCTGCTTCCTCAATCACACCCTCTTCGGCGGCCGGTGGATTCGGGGCCGGTGTCTGGGCGTAGAGCGGAGCCGCTGTTACGGCAACTAATGACGCCAGGGCAATGCCCTTCAGCAATTGTGTTTTCATGCGGCGAAGATATCGCACGAATGTGCTACTGTCAATAATTCTATTTTAAAAAATACATAAATAACAAATTTTCTCGTCATCACGACGAACTTCATTTAGCTAAATTTTCGCCTCTCGAGCGGAAACAAAATAGCGTTCGTAGCAACCTCGGATGCCTTCCCGCTTGGAACGATACTCCCGCAGCAGTTTTTCACCGGAGTTTGTTTTGCGACGCTGCGCCATATTCGCGCTGCCATAGCCGAGCGCCAGGGCGATGCCTTCGAGCTTGCCAGGGTCGGCTTCGAACGCATCGATTGACTGGTCCCGCTCCAAACGTAACCGATGATCCAAGTTTCGTAAGAAGACGTATCCGTCAAAGAGCAAAGGGTATTCATTGGGTTTGAGGATCTTCTGCTCATGCAATGCTTGCAATGCCGCCAAGGTGGAGCGCTGGCGTAGTTTGGGAAAATTGTGGCCGTAAGCCAATTGCAACATTTGTGTGATGAATTCGATGTCAACCAACCCGCCGCGGCCCTTCTTGAGATTGAAATGGGTCTCGTTTTCAGCGGCCAACTCCCGCTCCATGCGCATGCGCAAATAATGAATTTCAGCGATATCATCGGACGCCAAGCCTTTGCTGTAGGCAAAAGCCGCGGTGATGTTTTCGACCTCCGCGCCCAGGGTTTTGTCGCCGGCCACAGAACGAGTTTTGATCAGAGCTTGTCGCTCCCAGAGTTGCGAGCTTGATCTATGATATTCGCGGAAAGCTGCAAACGAGGAAACCAACGGTCCCGATTTGCCGGAAGGTCGAAGTTGCATGTCGATCTTGTACAGGATGCCTTCCTCTGTGGGCGCGGATAGATAAGAAAGAAGCTTCTGGCCCACGCGGACGTAAAACTCGTGCGCCGGAAGCGCGCCGTGCAAGCCGCCTTCGCTTTCCGCCTCCTCGCCCGCATCGTAGACAAAAATCAAATCTAGATCGGAGTTGTAATCAAGCTCCCGGCCGCCCATTTTGCCACCACCGATGACAGTGAAGCGGCCATGAGGAACGGCACCGTAATTCTTGTTGAGCTCGGCCAGTGTGACATCGAGCACAGCCTGAACGGATGCGTCGGCCAAGTCCGATAGCTGACGTAGCGTCTCCAGCAAGTCAATGGCGCCGCCGAGATCGTGCAGCCCGATCCGAATAAATTCTTCATTCTTGTATCGTCGCAAGGCGTTGAGCTTGCTTTCGGTATCGTCGCATTGGCTCAGTGCGGATTGCATTTCGCCGAGCATTTGTTCTCGATTCTTTGTCACGTGCGTCAAGTCGACGCGAATCAAAGTGTCGATTAGCTCTGGCCGGTTTAGAAAGAGATCGGTCAAAAATTGGCTCTCGGCAAAAAGCGTGATGAGCACCCGCAGTGTTTTCGGATTTTCCGCCAGCAGCGTCAAAAATCCAGTACGCCCGCCGATGCTGTGGCTGAAGTTTGCGAGATTGAAAAGCGCCTGATCGGGATCGCTCGATCTGGTAAGTTCGTCGACGAGGGCGGGGCCAAGGGTGCGCATGATTCTCAATCGTTTTATGCTCGGCGGTGCGTGGACTTCGCCGTCGCGTACCGCTACCAAACTGTCGTAAGCACGGGCAGGCTCTTTGAACCCGACTTGGGCCAATTCTGTGGTGACGTTTTCGCGTCGGTCGAGATCATGCCAGACCGATCGCGCCGCGGAACCGCTCTCCGCTGCCATTTCCTTTTGGGCGCCGTAAAACAGACGATCGAAGATTTTTCTCACCGTTCGCGTGTGGCGCCGGTGGTCGCGCCAAAAGAGCTGGCGCTCGCTAAAGGTGCCGTCGGCCTTATAACCGAGCCGCCGGGCCAACGCTTGCTCTTCTTCTTTTCCTTCCGGTATGGAATGGGCGTGCGCCTCTTGGACGATTTGGACCTTGTGCTCCGCCTGCCGCAGAAATCGATACGCATCAATAAGGGAATCCCGTTCCTTTTCGGAGATCAACTTGTGTCGTGCGAGCTCCGCCAGAGCCGGTAGTGTGCTCGGACCTCGTACTTCCGGCACATAGCCGCCGTTGACCAACTGCAACGCCTGGGTGAAGAATTCGATTTCCCGGATGCCGCCGTAGCCGAGCTTGAGGTTGCGTTCTTTTTCGCCGGCGCTCAGTAATTCGTTTTCGATGCGCAATTTCATGTGGCGTAGCTCGTCCACCGTGGTGTAATCGAGATAACGACGGTAGACGAACGGTTCGAGCTCCTTTAAGAACTCCCCTCCCAAATCAGTAGCACCCGCAACCGGCCGGGCTTTGATCAGCGCGGCGCGCTCCCAGCACTGTCCCCAGGACTCGTAGTAGAGCATGGAAGAATGTACGGATTGGACGAGCGGGCCGCTGTTGCCCATCGGCCGAAGCCGCAGGTCGATGCGAAAGACAAAGCCGTCTTCAGTCACCTTGCCCATGGCCTGAATAATCATTTTCCCCAGCGCGCTGAAAAACTCTCTTGGCGCTAACTTGCCCCGGGGACCGCCCGAACTTTCGCCCTCATCGCTCTCGAAAAGAAAAATAACATCAATATCCGAGCTGAAATTAAGCTCGCCGCCGCCGAGCTTGCCCATGCCGAGGATCGTGAAGCGATTTTCTCGATCGGAATCCGGCAGATTCAAAATGCCGTAGTCCTTTTCTACTGCCGCTCGACAAAACCGATACGCCGCGTCCAGGCTTGCTTCACCGAGCGCGGTCAGCTCGCGTACGGTCTCCTCCAGCGTCACCGACGGCATCAGATCGCGCGCGCCGATGCGCAGGTATTCGCGCTGTTTGTGGCGGCGGAGCGTAGTGGAGAATTCCTCAAAGGTCTGCGAATTCGTGATCAGTTCATCGAGCTCCTTGGCGTGCGCAGCGCGGGTTTTCTGCTCGACACCGATCTGGCGAAGAAAAAGATCTGGCCAGCCGACTCCCTCGCGCACCAAAACGTCAGCTAGAAAGCTGCTGGAGCCGAGGAGGCGTAGCAAGGCGGAAAGCTTTGCAGCAGGAAATTTCGCAAGATCTCGCAGCGTCGCTTCGAGCAGACGCTGAAGGTTGTTTTCAGCCAGCGCCGGCGCGGGGCTTTTTTGAATCGACTCTTGGAGCTTACGCGGCAGACGTCGAGCGGGTGAAGCGGTTTTTCGAATCATCTTTCAAAGCTGGAGGCTACTCGGCGGTTTAGCATCTTAACGTCCTCAGGCAGTAACTTTTTTATTACGGGAAAGTAACTATTCATTTCTCCCGCAATGAATCGTGCCGACTCTC
>DATBEY010000118.1:0-3266 GCA_036558765.1 Binatia bacterium
GCCTTGGCGGCTCGCCGCTTACAACGGATCGGATTGAGCGCGACGCAGAAGCCGATCGAAGAAATCGGCCGTCTGCTGGTCGGGAACCGTGCCATATCCAGCGACGGCAAGCCGGAGTGTGCGATTGTCGATGTCGGCCACCAACGGGATATGGAGCTCAGCGTGGAAGTGCCCGATGCCGAGCTGGGTCCGATCATTCGTCAAGATATTTGGAGCGCCGTTTACGATAAGCTCGTCACGCAAATACAAGCGCATCGAACCAGCTTGGTTTTTGTCAATACCCGGCGGCTGGTGGAGCGTGTAGCGCACCAGTTGAGTGAACGGCTTGGCGAAGGAAAAGTCGGCGCGCACCATGGCAGCCTGTCGCGCAAGACGCGGCTGGAAGTGGAGGAAAAGTTGAAGTCGGGCCAGCTCTCTGTCGTGGTGGCGACTGCGTCACTGGAGCTCGGCATCGACATCGGCCATGTGGATGTGGTCTGTCATATCGGCTCGCCGCGAAGTCTCGCTGTTCTCCTCCAACGGATCGGCAGATCGGGCCATTGGCTCGGCGCCATTCCCAAAGGCATTCTTTATCCGCTGACGAGGGATGATCTCTTGCAATCGGTGGCAGCGATTCGTGCGGTGCGGCAGGGTGAGCTCGACAAGCTCACGATTGTCAAAAAACCGCTGGACATTCTAGCCCAACAAATCGTTGCCACTGTGGCAAGTGAAGAAATAGCCTCATCGTTCGACAAGCCCACGATCGCCGGGCCAACAAAAAAAGGAAATAAGACCGACGGGGAAGCAGGGATAAGCGAGGAAGCTTTGTGGCAACTGGTGCGCGGCGCTTATCCGTACAACGGTCTGACACGCGAGGATTATGAGCAACTCCTCGAGATGCTGAGCGACGGCGTGGAAACGAGGCGGAGCCGAAGAAGCGCGTACCTTCATCGCGACCGCATTCACGGCGTGCTGCGGGCGCGCCGGGGCGCGCGTTTGACGGCAATTACCAATGGCGGCGCAATTCCCGACACCGCGGATTATGACGTGATCGAGTTTCCCACCGAGACCTTCGTCGGCAAAGTAAACGAAGATTTTGCCATCGAAAGTCTCGCGGGCGACATCTTTTTGCTGGGAAATCGTTCCTGGCGAATTCGCCGGGTCGGTTCCGGTAAAATGTTGGTGGAAGATGCACAAGGCTTGCCGCCAAGCATTCCTTTCTGGATGGGTGAAGCGCCCGGACGCACTTTGGAGCTTTCAAAGGCGGTCGCCGATCTTAGAGTTTTGGTGGCGGAAAAATCCGCCGAGCGAAGAACGGCGCTAGAATGGCTGATGCAAGAAATTCCGATCTCCGAGGCAGCGGCAGAGCAGATCGTTAGCTACGTTACCGATACCATCGCGACTCTGGGCACAGTGCCGTCTCAGGAGAAGATCATTGCCGAGCGGTTTTTTGACGAGGCCGGCGGCATGCAGTTGATCGTGCACTCACCGTGGGGCGGACGCATTAACCGCGCCTGGGGCTTGGCGCTGCGCAAGCGTTTTTGCGTGAGTTTTAATCGCGAGCTTCAGGCGGCGGCAACGGATGACGGCATTTGCATTTCTCTGGTCGAGCAACATTCGTTCCCGCTAACCGACGTGTTCTCGATGCTGCGACCGGCAATACTCGAGTACAACCTGACCCAAGCAGCGCTGGCTTCGCCGATGTTCGATAATCGCTGGCGTTGGAACGCGACGCGCGCGTTAGCCGTGATGCGCCATCGCGGCGGGAAGAAAGTGCCGGTGGCCTTGCAGCGGATGCGCGCCGAAGATCTTTTGGCGGCGGTTTTCCCAGAACAGGTGATGTGCCAGGACAATCGGAGCGGTCCGGTGGAGCTGCCCGATCACCCGCTGATCCGCGAGACCATTGGTGATTGTTTGCATGAGGCGATGGATATCGACGGACTGTCGCAGATACTTGCGCGGATTGAAGACGGAACAATCAAGACGGTCGCTGTCGACACGCCTGCGCCATCGCCGATGGCGCATGAGATCCTCAATGCGAATCCGTATGCGTTCCTTGACGATGCTCCGCTGGAAGAGCGCCGTGCCCGGGCGGTGTCTCTCCGGCGAGTGGATCCATGGCTCGGGCGCGAATTTGGACGCTTGGATCCGTCGGCCATCGACGAAGTTTGTAAACAGGCGTGGCCGGAGCCGCGCACTCCCGATGAACTGCATGATGTGCTGCTGGGAGTTTGTATTTTGCCAGTTGGTTTGCACAGCGACTGGGAGGCGCTAGCTGAGAAACTTATTCGAGCCGGCCGTGCGACGGTTGCCGTGTGGCATTGTGAAGCGGATGAGAGGCGCGCTTATGTAGCCGCAGAACGCACTGATCTAGTGCGACTTGCGATTTCAGAAGTGTCATTTAGCCCCGCCGTCGAGCTACCCCTCGGCTTCAATGAAACCGTCGCTTCGCCGGAAGAAGCACGGAAGCGCATCGTTCAAGGATGGCTTGAAATCAGCGGCCCTATCAGAGCGGCAGAGCTGGCGCGGAGACTGGGGCTGCCGCTCGGCTTCGTAGATGCTGCCTTGGTTGGGTTGGAGACTGCTGGCGTGGCAATGCGTGGCGAGTTTACGGCGAGCACTGACGAAGCGAAAGAAATAGAGTGGTGTGACCGGGTGCTGCTGGCGCGCATTCACCGGATGACCCTCGGCCGTATGCGCCGCGAGATCGAGCCGGTTTCAGCGGCTGATTTCCTCAAATTCCTTCTCGCCTGGCAACATGTTGCGCCCGGCACGCAACTCCGCGGCCGCGACGGAGTATTGGAAGTGATCCGGCAGTTACAGGGTTTGGAATTACCTGCCCCAGCGTGGGAGCAACATGTCCTTGCCGCGCGCATCGAACGGTATGATGCGAACGATTTGGAGCACCTCTGTTTGGCGGGAATCGTCGCCTGGGGGCGACTGCGACCTGGAACCGGTAGCTCCGACGAAAGTGCTCAAGCAATTAAATTTAAGAAATCGCGACGGTTGCTTTCGCCAGGCCGTAATGCGCCGATCGCATTTCTCCTGCGCGAGGATTTAGAAGCGTTTCTCGAGCCTGCGGAACCGAGGCTTGAAACTATTCCAACGCTTTCGGCCATGGCTTTGGAGGTGGCGCATTATCTTGGGAAGCACGGCGCATCTTTTCTCGATGATATCGCACGCGGCACCGGCTTATTGAAAGTGAAAGTTGAAGAAGGATTATGGCAACTGGTGGCCCATGGTCTGGCAACGGGCGATGGAATTGCCGGACTGAGGGTGCTCCTAAC
>DATBEY010000119.1:0-5625 GCA_036558765.1 Binatia bacterium
TCACCCAAGACCTGGTAGTTGATGTTGACGCCTCTTATTTTTGTGAATGGCATATTGACCTCTTTGATTGGACGGTTCTCAAAAGACGATTGTGTGTAACATACTCGAATCACCGAGTACAATTACAATACGGCGGAGGAGTTCCTGTCGATAAAATCCGGACAAGTTGTAAGTGGGAGTTGTGAGCAAAAAAGTTACACAAAGCGAGTGATGTCGTGAAAGCGCAACATTTTTTTTGGCACATACGTTGCTCTATGTCAGGTACGGATTGCAGCGGATCGTCAATTGAGCAAGGTCCTGGAAGTGATCTACATTACTTTTCTGCTTGTAGGTGATTGGCTTATGAGCACAACAGTTTCGATCGCCACAGAATAGATGTTGCGGCTCCTTGGCCGCCCGCCTGTCGGTTTTCTTCCGATCTGCCCATCGTTTTTACAGCCCCGCTAGCGCTGCATTAGCCGATAAATAATTGAGACGGCAAGTGCGCTCGCTTGTTATACACGACACTCGGGAAAGGAAGATCAATGAGAATTGCTCAAGTCGCACCGCTTTATGAACGCGTTCCGCCGCTTTACTACGGAGGCACAGAGCGCGTCGTGTCCTATTTGACTGAAGCGCTGGTGGAGCAGGGCCATCAAGTTACACTTTTCGCGAGCGGTGATTCGTTGACCCGAGCAAAGCTGATTTCTCCATGCGCACAGTCGTTGCGCCTCAATCCTGATCGTATGGATGATCTGGCTTATAATCTATTGCAGCTTGAGCACGTTTTTCAACGAGCGCATCTGTTCGACATCATCCATTTTCATATCGACTATTTTCATTATCCGTTTTCACGCCGGCAAAATGTACCGCATGTGACGACATTACATGGGCGGCTGGACATGGCCGATCTAGTGCCGCTTTACCGGGAGTTCGATGACATCCCGGTGGTTTCAATTTCCAACTCGCAGCGCGCGCCATTGCCGTGGGTCCGTTGGTGCGGCACCGTGTATCACGGCTTGCCGCTCGATCTTTACAAACCACAAAAAGAGCCTGGGCAGTATCTTTTGTTTCTCGGCAGAATTTCTCCGGAGAAACGTCCCGATCGGGCAATCGAGATTGCCAAGCGCGCGGGCATGCCGCTCAAAATCGCGGCCAAGGTGGACAAGAAAGATCGCTGCTACATGGAGAACGAAATCCGTCCGCTCCTGGACCATCCGCTGGTCGAGTTTGTCGGCGAGGTCGGCGATTCCGGCAAAGCCGAGCTTTTGCGCAATGCCTATGCGCTGCTGTTTCCGATCGATTGGGCGGAGCCGTTTGGTTTGGTGATGATCGAGGCCATGGCGTGCGGCACGCCGACGATAGCATTTCGCGGCGGCTCTGTGCGTGAAATTATCGCTGATGGAATTAGCGGATATATTGTAGAAAGCGTAGAGCAGGCGACTCAGGCACTGAAGGGGCTAGAGGCGTTCGACCGCGCGCGCTGCCGACGCATGTTCGAGGAGCGTTTTTCGGCGCGCCGCATGGCGCAGGATTACGTCAAAGTCTATGAGCGGCTGATTTATGCGGACAGACGAGACGTGCGGCGGCGCGGCACCGATGAATCTCTGCGACGGACTCCGACCATCGGGTCACGGCCGAAAAGCGCTAATGGAGTGATTCTCGATCGTGTCAGATCAAATCCGTCGGGTTCTTTAAGTGCCCAGCGTGCGCAGGCTCCGCGAGAACTTGGCAATGGTCAGCACCGCCGCGGAGCCGATACAGCCGCCAATCACGAGCGCGCCCGGGACACCGAATAAGCTCGCCGCAGCGCCCATTTGCGCGTGCCCGAGATAAGTTCCTGCGGACATGAAGACCTGATCGAAACTCTTGACCCGGCCGCGCATCGCATCGGGTGTGGTCAACTGTACGAGCGTATCACGCAGCGTCTCGCCCACCGCGTCGACCAACCCCAGACAGAAAACAATCGCAAGCGATAACGCCAAGGATCGTGAAAGAGCAAAACAGATGAGACCCACGGTATAGAGCAACGTGACGGTGATGATGAGCTGACCTTTACGGCGGGGATTGCCGCTGGCCAAGATTACGCCAGAGCCGGCAAGCGCCCCGAGCGCCGGTACTCCTAACAACAAGCCCAGCGCAGACGGGCCGGAGCCGAGAATGTCGCGCGCAAATACCGGCATCATCGAACGATAGGCGCCGAAGAACTGTACGCAGGCGTCCATTCCCATCAAAGCCAAAATGACGGAGCTTTTGCGGATAAAGACAAACCCCGCGCGTACGCTTTCGCGCGGCGATTCTTTCCTTTCCACCGCGGGCTTGACCCGGCGCCGCATAGAGGCGAGGCAGACAATGACCGCGACAAAACTCGCCGCATCCAAATAATATGCCTGGCCGATGCCCCAGGCGCTCAGCACGATTCCACCTACGAAAGGTCCCGTCAAAGTCGCGATTTGCCGCCAGGTGATATTGAGCGCGTAGGCTGACGCGAGTTGTTCGGCGGATACAAGCGCTGGAATCATGGCCGTGCGTGCCGGCGCATCGAAGATGCCTACGGCTCCGGACAGAAACGTCACGGCATAAATCTGCCAAACTTCTATTTTACCGGCCGATGTTAGAGCACCGAGTATCAAGGATAGTAGCGCCGCTAGGCTCTGTGTCATGATCAGAAGCTTGCGACGATCCATCCGATCGGCGAGGACGCCACCCGGCAATGAGAGAATCATTACCGGCAGTGCCCGAAACAGTCCGGTCAAGCCTAGTTGCAACGGAGAGTTGGTGATTTGGTAAACCTGCCAAGCGATTGCCACGGCAGAAATTTGCGTGCCGATCGCGGAAAATAACAGGCTAACCCAGAAAAGACCGAAATCGCGCTGTTTGAGAACTCTCCAGGGAGTAACTTTCGTTTTCACGGGGAAGAGAAAAGTCGTTGGTTAGCGGCGCGGACGATAATCGCGCCTGAAGCTAAGCGAGATTGGCTTGTCCAGTCAAGCAAAATCGCCTAGTAGCTCGGTTCGCAGAAGAGCTTTCACGCAATGCATGCGGCGTTAGCGAGAGGTGTGAGTCGATAATTCTCAGCTGTCATTTTCATTCCGAGGAGCCAGACTGTATTGACAGTCGGCTTTCATTATCGTTAAAACCGCGCCAGACCAAGGAGGGCTCGATGGCTGTCTTCACGATTATATGCGTTGCCGCCATAATTCTTTCGTCTACTCCGGCGTCAGCGCAAAAGAATCTTCCGACGGTGCGCATCGGCATCGAGGCGCCCGCCGGAACCAACGCTCACTACTATGTCACCAAGCAATTGGGATTGTTTCAAAAGCATGGCATCAACATCGAGCTGATTTCTTTTCCCGGCGGCACCGTCGGACTGCAGGCATTATTCGCCGGCGATATTCAGTTCGCCACTTCCGACGGAGTCGCCGGCCTGTCGGCGAACTTGCGCGGCGCGAATCTTTATTTTATCGCGGGAATGATCAACACGTTTCCCTTCAGTATTCTCTCGCGTTCTGAGATTCGCACGCCGCAGGAACTCCGCGGCAAAAAAATCGTCATCAGCCGCTACGGCTCGTCTTCGGACACTGCGGTGCGCGCCGCCGTGGAAAAATACGATCTCAAACCCGATAAAGATGTGATTATCCTTCAAGGCGGCGGCCAGAGCGAGCGCTTCGCGGCGCTGCGCGCTGGCGCGGTGGATGCGGCAATCGTGAGTCCGCCGCTGAATCTCACTGGGAAAAGACTTGGTTTTAACGAAGTGATAGATCTGTCCCAATCAGGAGTGCCTTACTCGCACCAGCAGATCGTGGCGATTAAAGATTATCTCGATCGCAACCCAGACGCGGTGCTCAGGACGTTGCGCGCCCTGATTGAAGGGCTCGCGGCGTGGAAAGATCCGGCGAAAAAGTCAGCGGTCATGTCGAACATCGCAAAGTATCTGCGTTTGGATCCTGCAAAAAGCAAAGACCAGATCGAAGAAACTTACCGGTACTACAGCAACACATTTCCGACCAAGCCCTATGCAACGGCGGAGGGCTTGGAGCTCACCGCGCAGATTCTCAGAAAGAACCGGCCCGAAGCGAAGGATATTCGGGCGAAGGATTGGCTCAACAATCGATTTGTCGCGGAACTGGAAAAAGAGGGTTTTCTCGCCAAGGTCTTTGGCGAGAATTAACCCACTCAGGTATACAGGATGATTGACGCGATGCAGAAGGATTCCTCAGCTTCGTTCGGAATAACGATCTGCGGAGATTACGCCCGTTCGGCTTCGCTTGAGTAAACTCCCGGCGAGAAAACTTGCTCCCGCTTTAAAAGCGATCCCACCAATAGATCAGGTATGCGAACGCGCTGCTACGTTCGCTATTCTCGTTCGCGCCACATGTACCACGTGGGTGTGCCGATCAGCTCTTCTTCGTGTTCGACGACGAAACCGAACTTTTCGTAAAATTCAATGTTCTCAAGCTTGTCGGTTTCGAGATAACCGGGAAGATTCTCTGCCCGGAGATGGTCCAAATAGCAGCGCATGAGAGCCGTGCCGACTCCTTGCCGCTGCGCCTGGGGTGCGACGCCGATCGGGCCAAGATGGAGGTGAGGTTCGTCGGGATCGAGGTGGCACCAGCGGACAAACCAGCGCATCAGCGGTGCGCTCGCCTTTCCGAACGGCTTCAGCAAAGGGGCCATGGCGAAGGGCAAAATTTCAGGCGCCGGAAGGCAATGAGGCGAAGCACTGAAATGAGCATAGCCGTGGATCTGGCCATTCGCCACTGCGACGACAGATTTGCCGCAGAACATTTGGCGTAGTCCAAGGCGAAAAAGTAACCGGTTCTGGTCGATCTGGTGCGCACCGAAGGCAGAAACATGAAGCGGGTTCGTGGCAAACGCATGCGCCAAAATCGTGACGACCGGCTCCAGTGCGCGTGCGGAGTACTTCTCAACGACAATCGTCATCAGTGGCGCTGCTTTCGATCACGTCTCGCTTGGGCCGATGAGCTCCTTCAGGGCCGAAGCGAGGCCGAGCAGCTGCTCACGAGCGTTTCCCCGAAAGCTCGATCCGTGCATGATCGCGAGCGTTTGCGGATTGCGTTCTGCCAGACGGCTTAGCGTCGCGTCGGTGTACGGCGTATAAGGCATATCATTGGCAAGGGGCCCGGAAAGATTTTGCCGGATCGATTCGCGCGCGCGGCCGAGCACATCGGATTCTGTCCAAGGCTCGGGGTCGCCGGGTTGAAAAAGCAAATCGGAACAGAGCAATGTTCGATCCGTTGTCTCAAAAAAGAGTCCGGCATCCCAACCGTGCGGCACGTGGGGTGTGGCGAGAAACTGCAGGGAGCGCCGTCCAAGCGGCAAGCTCTCGCCATCGGCTAATGCGCGCGCCGGGCGATCGGCGAAGTCGTCCACAGTCACGGTAGCTCCAACGAAACTACAAACAGCCGCCGCGCCGGGCGCGATTTTTAGCCATTCGTTGAGCGCACCGCATTCGTCGGACTCGAAATGACTGAAGCCGATCCAACGAAGCTTCGCCGGGTCGATAATCGAGGAAACTCCCTCGAGTGTTGACGCGAACATTTTTTTCATGCCGGTGTGCATCAGGAACGGTTCGTCATCAGCGATGAGAAATTGGTTGAACTGGATAGCGAACTCGGGATGGAA
>DATBEY010000120.1:0-7458 GCA_036558765.1 Binatia bacterium
CCTCCAAAGGAATTCGGGATGTCTCTCGCAAAGCATGTCCTGAGCGCGTCGAAGGAGCGCCAAAACGCAAAGATGGGAAACACGGTTATAATTTGTAAGCGAGCATGATGCCGTCGCGAAACGGCAGCAGGACGTTTTCGACACGCGGGTCATTGTGAATACGGTTATTTAAAAGATTGACAATGCGCGCATCCTCCTCCGTCGGATTGAGCACACGGCCGTAGCGCAGCATGTTGTCTAACACGATGAGCCCGCCCTGGCGCACCAGCTCTAAACAGCGATCGTAATAGTAGTCGTAGCTCGGTTTGTCGGCATCAATGAAGCAAAGATCGAACGGGCCTTGCAGCGTCTTCAGCGTGTCGGCGGCGCGCCCTTCGCGGATCTGAATTTTATCGCGGTGCGGGCTTTGCGCGAAGAAGCGCCGCGCAATTTCGATCGCGTGCGGATCGAGCTCGCAGGTGACAATCGAGCCATCCGGGGGCAGCGCCTCGGCGAACGACAGGGCGCTGTAGCCGGTAAACATGCCCACTTCGAGAATTTTTTTGGCCCGGGTCATGCGGACGAGCATTTTGAGAAATGCGCCCTCGATCTCGCCGACGAGAAAATTCGCCGTGGCGGTTTTCTCTTCGGTTTCGCGTAGCAGTTTCTCGTGCAAGTCAGTTAGCGCGGTCGTATGACGTTCGCAGTACTCTTCGACACCTTCGGGCAGAACCTTTACGCCGACGGCGCGTCGATCTTTTCTTTGTTCCATACGGAAAACTCCTAGTAAAATTGGAGGGTAAACAAAACCGTGGCTGCCACAGTATTTTGGCTCGAAACTACCACCTTCAGCATCTGCGTTGCTACAATTTTTACTGCGCACGCCGCGCGTAATCGTTAAAACCATCGTTGCAGAAACGTTACCAGTGTCGAGGGCCTAGTGGAGTTTTTTCCGGCGCTGTGGTGTAAAAGAAAAGGCATCCGAAAGTCAGGAGAAGACTATGGACACTGTTGCATCGAAGAAGCTGACGCGGGAAGGCGCGATGAAAGTGCTCGGCGCTGCCGTCGACAGAGCGCATGCTTTGAATTGCCACGTCAGCATCGCGGTGGTCGATGACGGCGGCCACTTGATCGGTTTTACCCGCTCGGAAAAAGCCGAGCTCTACTCGATCGCCATCGCCCAGGCGAAGGCAAAGAGCGCGGCTCTGACGAGATTTCCTTCGGGCAAAAAAAGCCCTACGGGCAATGAACGCGATGATCACCACGCGCTTGCCATTACATTGGCTGCGGGCGCCGGATCTTTTGTTACGATCCCGGGCGGCTTCCCGATTTTTTCAGAAGGCGAAATCGTCGGCGCTGTGGGGGTGAGCGGCGCGGGAATCAAAGACGTTGAGATTTCGCAGAACGCAGCAGCGGTGTTAAGCAAATAGTTAAACGCTCACCCGAGCTCGACTTGGCTGGTGCGGTGCCGAGCAACTTTAATCTAAGCTATCGACCCACTGTTCCTCGCCTAACCCGGATTGGTTCCGTAGCGCGTCGGATGGAGAATTTTGCTCTGTTCCCGCATCGCGTACGCGGCACGATTCGTCATCCCCATGCAACTTAGCTTTTAACCACTTCACTCTTCTTTTGTGAAAGAGATTGCGACTACTATGCGGCCGGAGGATGCTTCATGGTTGAACAGATTGCTCCTTTTCGCGCCGATCATGTGGGCAGCTTGCTTCGGCCGCCCGAGCTTTTGCGCGCTCGCGAGCAGCGTCAGCAAGAAACGATCTCTTCCGAGGCGCTGCGCGCAATCGAAAACCGATGTATTCGCGACGTCGCTAAGCTCCAGGAAGAGATCGGATTGCAAGGCATCACTGATGGCGAGTATCGCCGCACCATCTGGCACGCAGATTTTTTGCGACAGATTGAAGGCGTTACCGTCAAGGAAGGCCTTGCCGAAGGTGCGGGCGTTGCGCGCAGGTTTCAATCGGGCGGTGAGGAAATCGAACGATCACCGACGCGCTTTTTTACGACGGCACCGCTCAAGCGCAGCCGCAGTCTTGAGACCGATAATTTCAAATATTTAGCGTCGGTGACTTCCCGCACGCCAAAACTGTGTATCCCATCACCGACGATTCTACACATGCGCGGAGGCCGAGATGCCGTCGACAAAAAGGCATATCCGGACATGGATGGTTTCTTTGCTAACCTGGCGCAAGTCTATCGTGAAGAGATTCGCGGGCTGGCAGAGCTAGGTTGTACCTATCTGCAACTCGACGATCCCAACATGGCCTATCTCTGCGATGAGAAGATGCGCGAGAGCGTACGCAATATTGGCGAAGACCCAAACCAGCTGCCGCGTACTTATGCAAAACTGATCAATGACTGTATTGCAGAGCGGCCGGCAAACATGATCGTGTGCATGCATATCTGCCGGGGTAACTTTCGCAGCGCCTGGGCCGCTGAGGGCGGTTATGATCCGGTGGCAGAAATTCTATTCAACGAGTTCAAGCTCGATGGTTTTTTTCTCGAATACGATTCGCCGCGCGCCGGGAGCTTTTCACCGCTTCGCTTTGTCCCTAAAGATAAGAAGATCGTGCTCGGGCTGGTGACAACGAAAACCGGTGAAATGGAAACCGCCGACGATCTCAAACGGCGCATCGATCAAGCGGCCGGGTATGTGCCTCTTGAGCAGCTTGCGCTCAGCCCTCAGTGCGGTTTTTCAAGCACAGTCCTGGGCAACAACATCACCCTCGAGGCTGAGATTGCCAAGTTATCGCTGGTCGTGCGAGTCGCCAGTGAGGTTTGGGGTTAGGTTTGCGGCCCGTCTCTTTTTTCCCGCCTCTCACGCTGCCTGAGTTAGCTCAACGATTGCAATTAGCTGATCGGTGAGAAATCGCGTCCTCTGCTTTTGTGAGGCGCAATCGGTTCTGCCCAGCCCGCTATCGGCCCAAGCCGATGAACGAGTGTCCTTTGTCCCGAAAAAAGCTTCCTAGGTCAGCCGGTAAAGTAAGGCGGATGATTGCGTCGCGCAGGCGCGTCCTCTCCCGGCACACCCCTTGCGTCTAGCGGAAACGTGACGGAGCCCTTCGCTGCAAAACGAGGATTATTTGAATCCTCGGAGCGATTTCCGTGCACCGAGTACGCAAACGGCGTACATCGCGTTTTGAAAAAGACTTACAGCACGGATCAGGCGACCAACGCTGATCTCTGCTTAGCAACGATTTTAGCCATAGACAGGAGGAGCATTACCATGCGATCGATCAATTCAGCACTATTCGCACTAGGCTTAGCCGTAGCGCCGCTCGCTGCAGCACCTCACGCGTACAGCCAGGAAAATCATCTATCCGTTGGGCTATTTGGCGCAAGCGAAATACGCTCACAGTCGGCCGACCCGTCGTCAGTCGAATTGGCCCAGGTGACCAGCACGATGCCGAATCCGAGTCCAAGCTCGGCGGACACCACAATATCGGTTAAGGCCCTGCTCGACGCGAAAGTTCTCGATTCCTCCAATCGTGAAATGGGCAGCATAAAAACACTGCTGGCGGATCCACAAACCGGAAAACTGGTCAGAGCAGATATCGGGCTCAAGGGTAATAGCGGTCTGATGAGCAAAGGCGACCAGCAACTCTCAGTTCCTTGGGAGCAGCTCAGTGTAAAACGGCAGGGAGGAAGCTTCGTGCTGGTGCTGAATCAAGAGGCGATGCAGAAGATACAGACGATCCAAAAACAGGATACTTCGAACAAACAAACGCAGCAGAAGAAATAAACGCCATTTGCACAGAATGGAATGGGGTGAAGCCGCTACGCTTCACCCCATTCCACGGTCTCTTGCGGCTGCGGACCCCTGCTGCAGCGTCATCCGAACCCTTCGGCAGCGCAGTTCGCCAAAGAAGCGATCGATCCGATCCTCGGCGCGAGCTATCGCACGTGATCGTCCGCAATGATAATTCATCGAGATGCTCTTTGGATTGGATGACCATCCGTATTCAAGGATTTTGCACGGGGAGCAAATATATTTAGAGCGCTAGGCCGGTGGGGGAGGCTTCCCACGGCCTAGCGCGTTATGAGTTTGGTCGGGAGAGTTAGTTGCGCGGAGGTGGCTCTGGGCTTAGAGCGAATCCAGGAAAGCCAGCAACTGAGATTTCTCCGCAGCCGACAGCGCGTTGTAATTGTTCGTCACATCTCCCGCCTGGCCGCCATGGCGTTGAATCGCATCCTGTTTGGTAAACGACAATCCGTCATGCATCAGCCGATTGCGGGTTCGAAGCGCCCACAACGGGGCGGTTCGGATCTGGTTGGCGGTTGAACTATATTCAGGCAAAGGCAAAACCGGTATGCCGTCGCCCGTTTTTATGTCGTGCAACAAGAAATCGCTGTAGGGATGGATTATCTTGTTGCCTAGCGCGGCGGGGACAGTAAACGCAGAGCCGTTTATTTTTGCCCCGGGCTTCGCGGTCGTGATCGAAGGTGTGTGGCAAACCGCGCAGCCGATTTTGTTGAATAGCGCTTCACCGGCGAGCACGTCACTCGATATCGGCCCGCGTGGCGGCGCTTTAGTCGAACGCATAAAGTCGGCGAACGCTACAACATCTTCTCCGTCGTCCTCCGGATCAGCGACGGGATCATAGCCGGAGCCGAAACCGACAAAACGGTCACTCGAAGTGTTCTCCTCTGGAAACAGCGGCGAAGTGATGCCCATCTCGTTGAGATAGGCGTCGGCGGAAAACGATTCCAGACTGCCATGTTGACTCTTCCAGCCGAAACGTCCGATGCGGGAGGTTCCATTAGCTTCGAGCACGGGAACTATAACAGCGCTGCCGCGCATCTCCGCAGGCTGTTTATCCCGAATGGCCAAAAGGGTCCTGTTCGCGATCGCTTCTACGAAGCCATTGCCCAGGGTGTTGGTTGAGATGCGGAAAGTCCGGATCGCGTCCTCGGGGATCACGCGCTCGACGAGATCGGGGTGAGTGGCACGGGACTGAATGAGTGTTCCGCCCAGCGATTCGAAAAACTGACCGTTCTCTAACCGCCCGGATCGAAGCTCGGCAACTTGACTGGCGCCGCCGGTAACCACGTTCTGGTGGCACTCTCTGCAACTCTGGGCGTTGTAGGTGGGACCGAGTCCGTCTTCAATCGTTTCAAACTCCTCGAAGATGAAACGATTGTCATTGAAAGAGCGGCGCGCTACCACGTTATCCGCATTGAGTGTTTCGTAAGGAGGTCCTTGTTGGAGGAAGCCGTTCGTCAAGTTATCGAATCCGGTGGGCGCCTCCGTGGCATCGCTTTTCAGATCGTCAACTGCCGAGCGATCTTCATCGTTTACCGCCCCATTGTGACGAAATCGCTCTGCACGACTTTGGCGTGCCTGAGAGAAGACGGTTTGATTTTGTAGAACGAGGAAAGCGATAAGCCCCGCGAATGGCATAACGAGAAGAGTAAGTTTATGGCGCATAATTCACTCCTTTTTCGATTTGATTATCTTGGCTGAATTCAGAGATCGCTGACCGGTTGAACACGAGGACAGCCGTTCGCGTCAGATCCGTGTCAGCTTAGCCGCCGAAAACATCTTGACGGAGACCGCGCGACTTGGATCAGGGTGATGTCCACCTGGTCGAGTGATAGCCAGCAATTTGGTGTGAACAAGATACGAAAAACTTGATTAAGTTCGGCTTAAGGCCAAATTAATATTGCCGAGATCTTTTGAAATGCTTTACCGAAAAATCCTTAATTCTACCTTAATGTGTGATGTGACATGACGTGAGGCTTAAGAAACGTCTCTGGAAGTTTCAATGGATCAACAAATATGTTGCAATCGTCCGCAGTATTCGACGGACATGAGGATACTGATTATTGAAGATGAGCCTCGACTGCTCCGGAATCTCGCCAGAGCTTTACGCGAGGAAGGGTATGCCGTCGATGTGGCCGAAGCGGGCGACGAAGGTCTTTACAAGGCTGAGAGTTACAATTACGACGCGATCGTGCTCGACATAATGCTGCCGCGTCTCGATGGCTGGGAAGTATTGGAACGATTGCGAAAGCAAAAGCACACTCCAGTGCTGATCCTCACGGCTCGAGACGTCTTCAAGGACCGGGTTCGGGGTCTCGATGAGGGCGCTGACGATTATCTCGTCAAACCATTTGATTTATCCGAACTTCTCGCTCGACTACGGGCATTGATCCGTCGCTCGGCTGGCCAGACGACCTCGCACATAGAGCTCGAGGGTGTCATCATCGATACCCGCGCTCGCTCGATCAATCGCGAAGGGCGCCAGATTTCGCTAACCGCGCGCGAGTATGCGATTTTCGAATATCTCGCGCTGCACCGCGGAGAGGTCGTCACGCGCACCGCGCTCTATGAGCATCTTTTCGATGAGAATGAAGATACGATGTCCAATCTGTTGGACGTGCATATCTTCAGCATTCGCAAAAAAATCGGACGTGACCTCATCAAGACTCGTCGTGGCCAGGGTTACTCGATTGACCGCTGATTGTTACCATGTTGTTCAAATCGATTCGGTGGCGGTTGCAGTTGTGGTTGGCGTTCCTGCTTGTTTGCCTATTGAGCGGTTTCGGTTTCACGGTCTATCAACTTCAACGCGTTAGCCAACGAAGACAGCTTGACGAGGAGCTAGAGCGCCGCGTTGCAGTGATAAGTACCGCTATTCGCGGTGGCCCGCCGACACCAGGTGTTCCACCGTCGTCGGTTGAGAAACTTCCGGAGAACCGCAAGCTCAATGGGGATAGCCGCCAGCCGAATACATCTCGCCGTTTTTCGGACGCGCCGGGTGTTCGCGGCGAGCGGAAAGGACCGTTCGGCCCCCGCAATTTCGCGATTTCGGAAGAGATCTCAAACCTTTTTGACCGAGGCGGTGCCAGCGCTTTTTACTTCATCGTCTGGTCCCGTGATGGCGCTATATTCAAGCGCTCTAGCAACGCGCCGGTTGAGGTCCCGCTGCCAACGCGGCTCGGCGAGACGGATACGCGAACCTATGCGCGGACGCGTGACGAATACCGTGAAGCCTTCCACTTTACCGAGCTTGCCGATTGTGTGCTCACGGGTAGGTCCATTGGCGCCGACCTGGCCAGCATGCGGCGGTTTAAATTTTTGCTGCTTGCCGCCGGCGGCATTGTTCTCGGGTTTGGTTTAGGTGGCGGGTGGTGGCTGACATCTCGCGCCATGCGTCCAGTGGACGAAATCAGCCTTGCCGCGATGCGTATTTCCGAGGGAAATTTATCCGAACGCATTAATATATCCGATACAGACAGCGAACTCGGCCGACTCGCTACTGTGTTGAACTCTACTTTTGCGCGGCTCGAAGCTTCCTTCGCTCAGCAAATGCAGTTCACTGCGGACGCGTCGCATGAATTACGCACACCGCTAGCTGTCATTATTTCCGAGGCGCAGACCACCCTGGCGCGCAAACGGCGCGGCGCAGAGTATCGCGAAAGCATTGGAGTCTGTCTGAACGCCGCGCAACAAATGCGCCGTAT
>DATBEY010000121.1:0-3547 GCA_036558765.1 Binatia bacterium
GCGGAAATCCCATTTGGCGGTACCAGTAGGCGGCCATTACCGCCCGTGCCGATTCATTACTGATGAAAATGATTTGTCCATTGCGCACCGCGACGAAGTCGTCGGCCCGCTGCACGGCTTGCCCTCCGGGCACATTGATCGACTCAGCAATATGGCCGGATTCATATTCCCCTTCTGAACGCACATCGAACAGGTAGCTGACACCATCTTTTGAGTTCGCCACCGCCGCCGCTACTTCTTGCGGGGAAATCCATGCAAGGTTTTCTTCAGCAGCGAGGGCAAGCGCTCTTTCCAGTGCTCGTGCGCGACTTTGTTCGGGCACGTGGGGCATCCGTCGGCCCGGATTTTTTTCGAGTTCCAATCCCGACAGCACCCAGCCCATGGTCCCGTTTTTGAGCGCGCGTACAGTGGTCAATCCCAAACGGCGCAACGCCGCAGCCCCGATGATGCTGCGCGTCCGCCCAGCGCAATTTACGATCACGGGCGCACTCGAATCGCTTAATTCATCCGCCCATAAAATGAGATCGCCGCCGGGAACGTTCATGCCGCCGGGAATGCAGAATCGACCATATTCCTCGGGAGTCCGCACGTCGAGGATCCGTAGCTCCTTCTGTTCTTTTTGCAATCGGGCTAGTTCATCGGCGGAAATCTCCGGAATGTTCCGTTCATGGTGAACCTTCTCACCAAAAGCTTTGCTCGGCACATTGACGCCGCTGACGGTCGGCCGACCCTCGCCGCGCCATGCGGTAATGCCGCCGCGCAAGATTGAAACCTGTCGATAACCTAATTCCATTACAGTCTCTGCAGCGAGCGAGGCTCTCTCCTCGGCTTCATCATAAACAACGACGGAAACGGCGGAGTTCGGCACAAGGCGACTGAGGCGGAATTCGATTTGACTGCGCGGTAACGACGTCGTACCCGGGATTTGGCACTGATTGTATTCACCGCGCTCACGCACGTCGAAAACAGCGAACAAGCGGTCGGACTTCAGCAAGGCTGCAAGTTCTTCGCATGAAACAAACGGATTCACAACGTTTTTCGCGGCCTTTTGGGCTTTGACTTGAACTCAAACTGCAATCTGTTCTACTTATGCCAGCGGCTAATACAAATCTTCGGAGGAAAAATGTCAACAACCCATGAGCGTTTTAGCGGCTTATTTATTCCGCATGTGACGCCGTTCAGCGAAGACGGCTCTGTCGACCTGGAGAGTCTGACCGGCTTGACCCGACATTTCGCTTCGATTCGAAGCGTTGCCGGCTTGGTTTCCTGCGCCCGAATCGGTGAGAGCCCGGTGCTCAGCCTGGACGAAAAACGCCGTGTCTATGAAATCTCAGGAAAAGCCGTGCACGCCGCCGGCAAAGTGCACATTGCCGCGATCGCGCCGCAATCCACCGACGAAGCCGTAGACCTGATGCGCGATCTCGAGCATCTGCCGGTTGACGGCGTGATGATTTTCCCGCCGCTGCTTTTTGCCTGGGGCAAAGTCGATCCCAACCTCAAGGTACGCTTCTTCGAAGATCTGGCGCGCGAAACCAAATTACCCGTGGTTCTGTTCCAAATTCCAGTGAAAAGCTACTACTACGACCCCGAAACGATCTGCCGAATCGCCCGGTTCGAAAACGTCATTGCATTCAAGGAAGCATCCTTCGATATCGATTTGTTCACCCAAACAGTGAGCGCACTCAAGCGTGATCACGCCGCCATGCGTGTTTTGACCGGTAATGACCGCTTTGTCGCCGAGAGCTACAAACTTGGCGCCAACGGCGCGCTCATCGGCGTTGCCAATGTCGCGACCGAGAAATGGGGCGCAATGGACCTGGCCGGGCGCGCCGGTAAATTCGACGAAGCGGCTGCCCTTCAAAACGAGCTCGCATCCGTAAAAGAGTTGGTTTTCAGCGAACCGATCGTCGAAGCGGTGGCGCGCATCAAAATCGTTCTTCAGCACGAAGGCTTGATCAAAACCGCCAAAGTTCGGCGCCCGCAGCTCGGCATCTCGGAAGCCGAGCAAAAACAGCTTCTGGACAGCTATGCTGCGTTGAAGCGAAATGAATTCCGCGCCGACACGGCGGAATCGCAAGAAAAGCGCCGCCAAGCGGTGGGCTAAACAGTTATTCGCCACGACTGACGCGCAAATCAACAAGGAAAAATCAAGTCGATTCGATAGCGAATATGAGCGGCTATCGGCTCTAATTAAATTCTTCATGTCGTTGCGCTGGCAGAGCGAAGGCAAACAAGCTCAACGTGACGGTCAACAGCACCATCGCGCTCGCCGCCAATGACCAGTGTACGCCGATCAACCCGCCCAAAACCCCCACCGTCAAACCGCTGAAGGCTTTCAGGCCCATGCTCGCCATCGCGAACAAGCCGATCAGACGGCCGCGCAGTTGAGGCGGCGAGAGTAGCTGCACGATGGTCTGCCCCATCGAGGAAAATATCAGGTTCAAAACGCCGGCTGCGAAAAGCAGCGCAAGCGAAAGGTAATAATTCTGCGACAGCGCGAAGCTCGTGATCACGACGCACCAGAGAATCGCGCTGATCATCGCGGTCTGCACACGCGGTGGCAGCCAGCCCCGGCCCTCGAGTAAAAAACCGCCGATCACCGCGCCGGCAGCATTGGCGCCGAGCAAAGCGCTGTAAGCGAAATCTGCCTTTTGCGTGCCGAGATCGTGGGCAAATTCCGGCATGGTAGCTTGAAATGCAGTGCCGACAAAAAACGACACGCAACCGGCGAGCACAACCATCGCCATAATCGGCCGGTTACCCGAAACTTCCCGGACCACTTCAAAGGCATCGCGCCAGCCAAGCGCACGTCGCGCCGGAGCCGCACCTTCGCGGCTATGCCCAGTGTACGGCACCGTGAGCAACCAAATTGTCAATGGCAGATAGATCAGCGTGTTTACGATTAGCCCCATCGAGGGGCTCAATAACAGCATCAAGCCGCCGCCAACCGCAGGTCCAAAGAGAACTCCCAATTGTCGGCTCGTCGAATTGAGCCGCACAGCGCTTTGCAGTTGATCCGTGCCGACAATATCGTGAATCAACAACTGGCTTCCTGGACCCCAGAGCACCCCCGCCATCCCATGGATCACCAGTAGGATGCAGGCATGCCACACTTGAATTGTATCGGTAAAGAAAAGCGCCGCCCATGCTGCGGAGACTCCCATGTACATGATTTGCGCAAGTTGAATTACTTTCCGGCAGTCGAAACGATCGGCGAGCGCGCCGAAATATACTGCGAAAAGCAAAAACGGTGTCCAGTGGCTGAGCACCGCGAATCCAGCCAGTACCGGCGATTTGAATTTTTCATAGAGCAGCCAGTAACTGATCACGTGCTCGATATTGTCGGCCATCATCGCGAGCGCGGCGGTGATGAAGTAGCCGCGATACGCGGGATGGCGCAGCGCCGCGAACGAGATGTGCGCAGTGCGAGCAGCTTCGCCGCCCTGAGTTGGCGCTGCGACGGGCCGCGCGCCTGGCACGTCCGCGCGCTTGTCGTTCATGCCTTCACACGACGCCTCAGGCCTCGATCAGGCCGTGGCGCAGCGCG
>DATBEY010000122.1:0-3545 GCA_036558765.1 Binatia bacterium
GGCCTACATTGTCTTAAGACGTCGACGGTTCAACCAACGCTCCGCATCATAGATGGAAGCAAACAGCTCGGTCGTCTGAGGCATAACATACTGGCGGCCGGACCCGAGCTAGACGTCCCTGAGGTCGCGGCCCGCGGGGAACGATTGCAGGACTGGTGGATCCGCAGCTTGGATCCCTCCTACCGTCAGGTCAGTGTGACGGACCTTCAGTCCGTCGGAGATCTCGCCGCCATCAGTTACGATGCCGGGGTGCAGCTCGGCACTGGCCGACTTCAAGACCAGACGCTCTCGTTGAGCGCATACGACCGCAAACGAATACTCAGCACGACGGGCAGACTCGAAAAGCGCTATCGTCAGGAAGCCTTGACGCTGGTCGATGACCTGCTGCGCGGATGGCGGGAGCTCGCAGGACAATGAATCCATCGTGCCATGGATTGCGGCAGAGTTGCGTTCTCCGCCATGTCGAGCGGGCGCTATGGCAAGCAAAACAGTAATAGCGGCTGATCTAGCTTAATCAACGCAATTCACAGGAAAACTTGGCGTGAAAAACGGCGGCAGACTAATCAACACGAGGTGAACTAATGAACAACAAAGACATGAAACAATTGATTAAAAATGCGCGTAAATTGGCCAAGCCATTTCGCGTGACCGGTGACGATTTTCGCCTGAAGGACTTCGATCCGGGTGACACGCTGGAGTTTACCTCCGAAGACAAGCCGATCGCCAAGGAAGCCCTGAGCAATGGGATCGAAGTTCTCGCCGAACTTCAGAACATGCTTTATGCCCAGGATAGTTGGTCGGTCCTGCTTATCTTCCAGGCGATGGACGCTGCCGGAAAAGACGGTGCGATCAAGCATGTCATGTCGGGCGTCAATCCGCAGGGCTGCCAGGTTTTTTCTTTTAAAGCTCCGACCAGCGAAGATCTTGACCACGATTACATGTGGCGCTGCATGAAATGCTTGCCCGAGCGCGGCCGCATCGGCATCTTCAATCGCAGCTATTACGAAGAGGGTCTGGTGGTGCGAGTGCACCGGGAATTTTTAGAGAAGCAGAAGCTGCCACCCGAGCTCGTTACCAAAGACATCTGGAAGGAACGGTTTCAGGACATTCGCGCCATCGAGCGCTATCTGTCGCGCAACGGTGTCCTGATCCGCAAGTTTTTTCTTAACGTCTCGAACAAAGAGCAGAAAAAGCGCTTTCTCGAGCGCATTGAGGAGCCGGAAAAAAACTGGAAATTTTCGGCCAATGACGCGAAGGAACGTGAATACTGGGATGATTACATGGACGCTTACGAAGACATGATTCGCAACACGGCGACCAAACATGCGCCGTGGTACGTCGTGCCGGCGGATAACAAGTGGTTTACGCGCGTCGTGGTCGGTGCCGCGATCATCGACGCGCTGGATGATCTCGATTTGCACTATCCCAAAGTGAGCGATGCAAAATTGAAAGAACTGGCAGCGGCCAAACGGGCGTTGCAAGCAGGTAAGTGATCGCGGGATGTTCGATCTGGATTTGGCGCTGCGTTTTGGAGTCGCCCTCGGCCTCGGCCTCCTATTGGGTCTGGAACGCGAACGGAAGCGCGATGCCGAGATGTTGTTCGGCGGCGTGCGAACCTTCGCGCTGATCGCCTTGCTGGGTGCCATCGGGGCTTTTATGCAGCGCGAGCTGAACCAGGGCTGGCTCGTGATTGCCGCCTTCGTCTCGTTAAGCGCTTTGGTCATCGTTTCCTATGCGACGACGGCAGCGCGCGGCGAGTTGGGCATCACCACCGAAGTCACGGCATTGCTCGCCTTCACCGTCGGCGCGCTCTGCGGCTGGGAAAAAGTCGGGGTGGCAAGCGTCGTCACGGTGGTTTGTCTCCTGCTGCTCACTCTCAAGGACTTTTTGCATCGCCTGGCGCGCCGCGTCGAACTTGCCGATGTCGAGGCAACTCTACAGTTCGCCGTGATCAGCGTGATCATTTTGCCTCTCCTTCCCAACCAAAACTTTGGCCCGCCACCCATCGACGTGATCAATCCATACAAAATCTGGCTGATGGTGGTACTGATCGCCGGGCTCAATTTTCTCGGCTATCTGCTGGTCAAAGTGCTTGGAGGTGAACATGGTCTAGTCGTCACGGGTATCCTTGGCGGTCTGGTGTCGAGCACCGCAGTGACTTTGAGTTTTTCGCAACGCAGCCGGCAGGAGCCTGCCATGTCGTCCGCCTTCGTATTGGCGATCGTGGTCGCATGGACGATTATGTTTCTTCGGGTCGTGGTGATGGTGGGAGTGGTCTACAAGGATTTGGCCATGGATCTGGCTTTGGCGCTCGGCTGCATGGCGGCGGCGGGACTAGTTGTTTCATTTTTCCTGTGGCAACGCAGTAAAGCGCGTGAGACGGGCGTCGTGACCGCGGGCGCCAACCCATTCGAGCTCAGCGAAGCGATCAAATTTGGATTGTTGTTCGGCATTGTAACCATCGTCGCCAAAGCTGCGCAGACTTATCTCGGCGCAGCAGGACTCTACCTTGCCGGCGCCCTGGCCGGGCTCACCGACGTGGATGCGATATCGCTGTCGATGGCCAATCTCGCACAGACGAATCCGGATAGCTCGATGATCGCGGCGCGCACCATCGTCATCGCCGTTCTGTCGAATACAATCGTAAAAGCAGGAATGGCGACATTTATGGGCGCGCCGGCCCTGCGCCGCACCATTTTATTGGCGACCCTATTATTGCTGGTCGCGGGAGCAGGCGGGATATTGCTCGCGTGAGCTGTTTTGCTGAACTACTGGTTCATTTTTGATCGGCCACGTTTAGGACCGCGGTAAATGAATGCGCATTCAATAAACACAAAGACAAACCAACACGATCCTGCCGCGCTACGATTCGACGTGATCGCCGGCTTGACGGCGGCGGCGGTGGTTCTTCCGAAAGCCATGGCCTACGCAACGGTTGCCGGTCTGCCCGTTGCGGTCGGCCTGTACACTGCGTTTACCCCGATGATGCTATACGCGCTGCTCGGTTCGTCGCGGGTGCTGAGCGTCAGCTCCACCACCACACTGGCGATCCTGACAGGGACGCAGCTCGAACTGCTTGTGCCGGACGGCAACCCGGCGAAGCTTATCACGGCGACCGCTACGCTGACCGCTCTTGTCGGCGCGATTCTGATTCTCGCAAGGGTGATGCGTCTAGGGTTTGTTGCTAACTTTATTTCCGCGCCGGTGCTGACGGGATTCAAAGCGGGCATCGGTCTCGTCATCGTGCTCGACCAAGTGCCGAAGCTCCTGGGAATCCACATCGCAAAACAAGGCTTCTTCCGCGATCTTTTCAGTATTGCGCACCACATTCCCGAAACCTCGTTATTGACGCTTGCGGTCGCGATGGCAACGCTGCTGGTGCTGATCGGCATGGAGCGGTTGCTGCCGCATTCTCCCGCTCCGCTGGTGGCTGTCGGTGGCGCTATCGCGGCGGTGTGGTTTTTTGGCTTGCAGGCAGCTGGGGTCTCAATTGTCGGCCTGATACCGCAGGGATTCCCCTCGTTCACGTTGCCGGATCTTCAGCT
>DATBEY010000123.1:0-5584 GCA_036558765.1 Binatia bacterium
CGGCGTCATCTCCCCTCCTCCAAAAGCGGCGGCCAGCGCGACGATCCCATCGACCAACGCGTAGGCGCCGTAGAAAATCACCAGCGTGACCAGAGTAAGGCCCGGCCACGCGAAAGCCAGAATGCCAAAAAGCACGGCGACAATTCCGCGAAGCAGCAAAAGCCACCATTTTTTCGCAAGTGCTTGTAGAGAGCGAAGCGAAGGTTCGCTTCCTGCGGCTGCTCACTGCAAGATGCATTCAGGTGTTTCCTGACATTGGCTGTGCATCAATTGAGTTCTTCTTATATTCACTCAATCGTATCAAAACACCACCTGCAGCCGCACGCCTAAGACCGTCGTTATGCCAATGTTGCGTGTGTCGAGCTGAGGTAACCCTCCTAGACCTTGAACGAGCCTGGTCGTCTTTTTCTGAGCCCCAGTAAGGACCTGCAAATCGGGCGTCAACAACAACCAGGGTGTTATGGCAACATTGTAAAAGGCCTCGAGTCCGGACTCGTCGCGTAAAAATTTCCTGCTTTGAAGCGGGCCGTGAATGGTCGGGTTGTTAATATTTATGAAGTAATACCCAATGCCGAATTTGTCGTTGGGCCGTCCGTCGAACATGCCTTTGCCGCCCATGCCGAAGCTTGCAAAGAATTTCATGAAGTTGGGATTGCCGTCGGAAACGCCAAGGCGCCCGAAAAGACCAATACCTTGATCGACGCCTTTTTTCGGCTCGTAGAGATACTGATCAAAGTTATAGTAGATGTTCCACGAGCCTTTCTTGATTTGGAGATCACTGTTCTCAATAACGTCCTTGTCCAATCTCTGATCGATCGAATTAGCCTTCTTGTTGGAAAAAGTCGTACCGAAAGTCTGATGCCCGGTGAAGCCGAAAAAATCTGTTCTCACTCGCCCTTCCGCCGCAACCACGATGTTGTTGCCATCCAAATCACCGAAGCCTGAAGTGCTGGGGTTGCCGCTGGCGGACATAACAAAAAGACTGGCGACGGCCTCATTGGGATCTTTGGTGGGTACTACCAGTAGTCCGATGCCCAGGGGCGAATAGGGCATGGTGAAAATAGGCAGCGGATTGGCGTTAAACGCCATATTCATAAAGTTGCTATCGCCTTTGCCGTGGGCAAACTCATTCATGTCACCGGAGGTTGCGGTAATGGTGGCAAACTTGCCAATGGCCAGGCCGAAGTAGGGAGAAACAAACTGCGTGAAATTCCACGCGGGCACACCGAAGACATCACCGGGAGGCACTGGAAAAAGCTGATTGGTATTGACCGACATGAGCGCGCCGGTCTTGTTATTGACAGAGGAACTCCAATTGCCCTCCATTTCAAAATTGAAAAAACCGCCAGGCCACAAACCGAGCTTGCCGCTATCCAGATTGAGGATAAGGTCGCCACGCCCGCCGTATTCCCATGCGCCGTTCTTGCCGCCGCCGACAACGCCCTGTCCGATTTGGGTGATGTTCATGTCGAGGGTTATGCCTTTGGCGGCCCATTCGTTGCGCAAGCCTCCCCAGTCGCCCGTGAGAGTCGAGCGATTCCATATATCGCCGGAGTAGGGCGTCGGAGCCGGTCCATCAGCCGCCTGAAGATCGGCGGTCAAAAAAAATCTTTGCAGCAAGGCGAACAATAAAAGTAATCTTGAGAGTTTCATCCGTATCTCTCCACGATCGATCCCCGTTTAAAAGGTGTCCTTTCAGTGGTGACCGCCGCCAGAAGATTCCTGCAACTGTTCCAGCATCCGGTCGAGATTGGACGACGCCGGCTTCTGGCGCGGTGAAAAATCCTTGAACGACTGGATCTGCTGGGCCACCAGAGCCTGGACGCCACAAAGAAGAAACGCGTGATCAAAGATCCAATCCCAGCAGGTGTTGGAGTTTTCGCCCGCTCGCTCAAACGGCTCGCGGCGCAGGTTAAACATCTGCGGTTTCCGCAGTGGCACAAAAGACTCGGACCAGCACGCCATCTGCTTGGCCCGCTGTTTCATGAATACAAGCTTCCAATCGCGGTGGCGGATCGCCACAGTTCCCCGTCGTTGGTTGATATAGAAGGATTGCCGGTGCCTCTCCTTTGTCTCGCCAGTGAAATACGGCAACATGTTGAGACCGTCCGTATGCCACTTGGAGGTCTTGTCGCTTGCCTTGTGACCCGCAGCGGCGAGCAACGTTGGCAGCCAATCCTGGTGCGAGACGATAAAAGAAATGCATACGCGAAAAGCGCAACACAGATTGGGTTCATGAGATCACCCTTTTTTTCACTCAAAGAAGTCACGGATAGCCAGCGATCACTTGTAACTGATCCGGTCGCGCCGGAATCGCCGCGCACTACAATCGCGCGCAGGTTAAGCGCCATCACCAGCAGCACGAAACCCGCAATCAGAGTCGGAACGTCATCGGCTTGACCTCAATGGGAAATACCAACGTTCCGTGCCGAAAGGCGACCCATTCCGCAAGCGAGAAACTCGGCTCCGCAGTCGCTTAGATCGGCTAACGCAGGCTCGAGAGATCTCGGCGCGTCACGTAAATATTTGCTTTCCTCGACTTTTGCGAGGTCGATCGCTTCTTAGAGGACTTTGAGCGCGATCTCGGTCCCGCCCTTGTCGCCGGCGGCGCAGCAGACAGCAGCGCACCGGCTATTACAGCGGTCATGAAATTATCGAAATGTCGATGCATGGCTAGTCCTTTCGCTCAATCCTTCTGGGCTCATTGCGAAGCACTTTAAAAGGCATTGGCACGCTGCTCCTCTACTAAACCCCGCTGCAACAACTTGGTTCACGGAATTACGAGAATGGCCGCAAGGCGTTCTCTAAAAAAGCGTGATATTTCCTGTTAAAGAACAGCGCAGAATTAAAACGCTCTAACCACGCCGATAGAAATGTGAAATGAGGATTAAACTGATATTGGACGCTAAATTCCTTAGGTGAATCCCAAATAGCCGCCGTGACGCTCGCGACCGGGCTCCATTTTGGCGATCTTGTGAAAGGGCCGGATCGGAATATTGACGAACAACCGACAGCGCTGCCGCGGCCAGTACCAAAACAGCCGCTTGACCAACGGCCTCCATCGCCTGAAAAATACGATTCATATTGTCATCATTTCGCCACCTCAACGATCACGGCGGGCTCGTGCTCGAGCTCGACGGCTCCGCGCCCGTTGATTGAGGTGTTCCTTAGTCCCCTCAATTCAAGGGTCGTTGCATCGAAAAACGTCCACGTGCCGCTAAAAGGTCGGTACAGCGCCAACCCCGGTAGTTCCAGCCTCAGTGCGTTCCGACCGACAATCGTCGGATTCAGTCGCTCGATTTTTGATTTTACGGCAGCGCAAAGCGATGATGTTTCAACCTCAGCGATAGGGCGATCATCAAGATCCCGAAAGCGACGGCGTAGGCAGCGATTAGCCAGACAAGTGCGAGCGCCCCCGCTCCCGGCTGCGCCAAAACAAATATTCCGAAGAGCACCGACAGGAGTCCGCTGAAAATTAGCAGCCACTCGTTGTCGATCTCATGGCGCAGTTTTATCGCACCGATGATTTCCATTATTCCATGCGCCAGCGTCCAGGCGCCGATCAGCGTGATGAGCACGAGCGCCGTGATCCCGGGCCAGTAAAAAGCGGTCAGACCCGCCGCTATGCCGACAATTCCCACGATCGCCAGCCACCATCTCGACGCTCCCTCTCCGCCTCCAAAAGCGGCGGCCAGCGCCACGATCCCATCGATGACCGCGTAAGCACCGTAGAGAATCACCAGCGTAAGCAGAGTAAGCCCCGGCCACGCGAAAGCGAGAATTCCAAAAAGCACGGCGACGATTCCGCGAAGCAGCAAAAGCCACCATTTTTTCGCGAGTACCTGTAGAATCATTGTGAACCTCCTTCTTGACTACTCAGACTTATAATGAGCACGAAAGCCAAAGCTATTTAATCATCGATAAACATAGACCGATACTGGTTAACGTACACCATCGGACCTTCCCTGATATTCAGCTTCGAAATTCCTTACAAACCGTGAGCGAAGTTTTTTCTGAATTTTTCGGACTGATGTTTTCTCGTTGCCCAACCCGAAAGTACCAGCCAAGGCAACGTAACGGTTGCTGACTTACGGGTCCTTCGATGTGCCACAGAGATTTACCGAGCGACAGGCATTTTCTCCATGCAGATACAGAATTCGGCGCACTTCGGCGATGGCGAGCGGGTGACCGTGCACGGAGTGTCCGGAATGGATCACCAGCTCAGACTGCGTGCCATCCAGATGAGCGCTTTCGTATTTGACGATCCCGTCGTCGTCCTCAGCGAGCGGCTTGTCGCCGCGCACCGCAATAATCGAGTGGGTCGGTATCCCAGGCGCGATGGGGATCGAGGCTAGAGCCTGAACAAACGAGTTTCCAGGCGTCATATCGTTGATACTCCGCGGCAGGCCGGCGAGGGATAGTGCCACGACACCCGGGTTGCCCGTCACCAGATCCCTCATGACCTCAACGAACCCCTTGGGCAGACTCGCAAAGCCGGCGACCTGTTGGGCTATCCAACTTCCCGCCTCATAGCTGCCGCGGTGCGGCGTAGCAATGAAGACAACCCGGCGCACGAATGGAAGTGGCTGGAGGAAAAGGGTGCGCCGCAGCTGCTCCCGCGTATCGTCTCTAAGTCTAAGATCATCGAGGGGCCGTCGGCTTACCGTATCCCAGAGTTTGGTGCCCGAATCGATGGAGGTCATTTTGGCAAGCAATCCGCCCTGACTGTGCCCGATGATAACCATCTGCCGCAGCGCGGGGTCGCTGCCGTCGGGATCGAGCTGCTCGACAATAAACTGTAAAGAGGTTCGCAGCACATCGGCCGAATACGTGATCGGATTTCCCGTGTCATAGTAAAAGAACCAATACTGGAAGCGAGTACGCAACCAAGGGTCGTTCTCGAGCGAGTTAATCATGTCCGCCCACCGGCCGGGACCGGAGGCCGTTCCATGGACAAAGACCACAGGGATGCGGCCCCGCCGATACGGCTGCAAAAATAGCAGTTGCGCGCGCGCCTCGCCGGTCTTGGTCGCCACGACAAGGCCTTTCACCAAGTCACCTACTAAAAAGCCGCGTAGCTCCCAATCCCATACGGCAGATTCACTTAACGTATAAGCAAACGCAGCGGATGGCTCTACCTCCAAAGGAACACGCTCGCCGTCGATCTCGACGAAATCAGCGGTGTAGCCGTCGTAGATTTCTAGCGTCCCGGAGATGCGGCCCGCCTCTAGCGAACGGCGGGGATCCTTGAGACGAAGAAAAGCGGTCACCGGCACCTTAGTTGCGTGGCCAACGAAATCTCGCAACTTGGCATCGGGGGTGAAGGCCACTGTACTTGCGGCCACCGGAGCTCCGATTCCGGTGCGCCGGTAGCGCTCGCGCAACCCCCGCACTTCGAGCTCGGCAACGGGCACGAAGTTCACGAGCCGCCGATCGCCCCATCGGAGCCACTTCGGGTCGAACTCCACCGTTAGCTCGCCAAAGGGAAGGGTCCGCGTTCCTCCGCGCAGCTCGACCAGCGAGCGGTCGTCAGAAGCGAACCCAGAGGTCAGCCCGCGATTGTACAGATCAGCGGCCACCCGTA
>DATBEY010000124.1:0-5931 GCA_036558765.1 Binatia bacterium
TGACCAGCGCTTCTTGCATGCTCGCGGCGAGGCTCACACCTTTGCTCAAATCACGGTCATTTACCGCCGTAGCGGCGGCGCGTTCATTCGCCGCACCGTTGTCCTCGAGAATCCGGCCGTCCTGAATGCGCACGATGCGACTTGCATGCTGTGCCACATTCTCAGCGTGGGTGATCAGAATGATGGTGCGGCCTTCGGCATGAAGTTGCTTGAGCAGCGCCAGCACCTCGTCGCCGCTGTGGCTGTCGAGGGCGCCAGTCGGCTCGTCCGCGAGAATCACCGGCGGATCGTTGACCAGCGCGCGCGCAATCGCAACGCGTTGCTGTTGGCCGCCGGACAATTCAGCGGGACGATGATCGGTCCGATCGCCAAGGCCGAGGCGCTCGAGCAGTTTCACCGCGCGCTCCATGCGCTTGTGCTTGGCAAGGCCGGCGTAAACCGATGGAATTTCGACATTCTCCCCAGCAGTGGCGGTGGCGAGAAGGTTATAGCGCTGAAACACAAAACCAAAAGTCTCCCGTCTGAGCGCGGCGAGCTCGTCCGGCGAAAGATTCGCGGCTTCTTTGCCTAACACCCGGTAGCTTCCTGACGTTGGCCGATCGAGACACCCGATGATGTTCATCAGTGTCGATTTGCCGGAGCCGGACTGTCCCATGATGGCGACAAATTCGCCGCTTTTGATCGATAGCGAAACTCCATCGAGAGCGCGGACGGTGGTACCGCCGTTTTGATAGTGCTTATGAATGTCCGTCAATTCGAGAATCGTGGCGCTCATAATTGTGGTCCTCGGTTAATGCGCGGCGCATTGGCGCGGTTGGTGCCCTGCTGTGCAGCGCTACTCGAGTTTGCATTCCCCGTCGGCCGACTGACAAATACCCGGTCACCTTCTTTCAATCCGTCGATAACTTCGGCCTGGGTACGCGTCTGCAGACCGACATGAATGATGCGCTGCTCGCGTCCGCTCTCCGTCTGAGTCGCGACCGCGACGCGATAGGCCTTGCCTTTTTCGTTATCTTCTTTCGTCACTCGGCGAGTGAGCACTTCGGCCGGCACGATCACGGCGTTATCGGCTTTGCCCAGTACGAAGAACACCTGCGTGGTCATGCCGGTTTTGAGCTTGCGGGCTTCGTTTTTGACGTCGATCAGGACGTCATAGAGAACGACGTCGTTAACGATTTCGGGCGAGGGCTGAATCTGGCGCACCGTGCCTTGCCAGCGTTGTTCGCTGTCACCCAGCGTGGTGAAATAAGCCGGCATGTTCTCCTTCAAACGGTTGACGTCCGCTTCGGCGACCTGGGCGCGCACGGTCATGGTGTCGAGATTCGCGACCTGCATAACTGTCGGCGTGGTTTGATTGGCGTTCAAGGTTTGGCCTTCCTTGGTCGGCAGGGTGGTTACCGTGCCGTCCATCGGCGCATAGATCTTCGTGAAGCCTAAATTGGTCTGGCTTGCTTTGAGATTGGATTGGGTCTCTTGAATTTGAGCTGCGATCGAGTCGACCTGCGCCTTGGCGACCGCCGCCTGGGATTCGGTCTCCTGCAGCGCTTGCTGGCTGACCGCGTTAACAGCGATGAGATTTTGATTGCGCTTTAGATTCTGCTCAGCTAGAACGGCTTCCGCCTTCTGCTGATTGAGCTGGGCGCGCAGGCTATTGAGCTTGGCTTCGCCTGCTTCCACCTGTGCTTGGTAAACACGCGGATCGATTTCCGCGAGGAGCTGTCCCTTTTGGACGGTGTCGCCGATGTCGACATGGATTTTTTTGAGCTGCCCGGAGACCTGGGTGCCGACGTCGACATATTGCTTAGCCTCCAGCTTGCCTTGCGCGGTGACGACTTCCTCGATAGTACCCTTCGTGACCGTGATCGGCACCAGGTTTTCCCGCCGCGGTTTTTGCGCCGCGGCGCTGTACCAGTACCAGCCGCCCGCAGCGATGCCGGCCACAGCTAAAAGGCCAATCAGTTTTTTTCGTTGAAATTTCACTCTTGCGAGCATCAGGTTCCACTTCATTTCGGTTAAGGCCTCCCACCAACTGTCATATCTTGATACGACCTGCCGCCGTTTAGTCTTCGATTGAAAAAAAAGCACCGGAAATACCGGTGCTTAGGAGGCTCAACTACTTGAGGAGGCCGGTGGGTTATCGGTTGGCCGGACGGCGCAGGACATCGGCGAGCATCCGCCGCTCTTCGGGCGAAAGCTCTTTCGCAGCTTCCTTGATCGCCTGGCCGCTTTGCTTGAACATCTGTTCGCGCAATTGGTCGAATTTGGCGACTTCTCGGTCATAGGCTGCTTCATCGAAGCGCTCGGCACCCAACACCCGAACTGCCTCGGTGCGAGACGCATCCATTTGATCGCGAATTGGGTCTCCCGCAGCACGGATCCGAGCGAAGAGTGCGCGAATATGAGATTGAGCAGGTTCGGGGAGTTTCTTCAGCTCTTGTTCCATCCGTTCCTGGCGCGAGGGCGTTCCCGAAAAACTTCGCGGCACATGGCCTAAAACAACGCCGAGAAACATGATGTTCAAAATGAGCGAGGCAAGAAATACCAATTTCGCCGTCTTGCTCATAGGATCGCCTCATCTACTGCCAAGAAGCTTTGTGCTGCTACAACATCTTTGCCGCTACTATCGTTATCCTGTGGCGTGCTGAAACCGATCACCAGACCAATCGTCAGCGCGCTGGCCAGAACATAAGCGGGCTTGGGCAGGTGGAATTCGGCGCAAAGTTCGCGAATCGATTGCCATAACGATGCGGTTCTAATCTGCGGCACTTGCTGTGCCCGCAAAATAATCCTCTGCGCCAGATCGGAACTTGCTGGAGTCAGTCCCCGCCGGTGCAACCAGAGATCCAGTTTTTCGTCGCGCTCGTCATTTATGGCCATAACCACCTCATAAAATACTTTTCAGGCGCGCTTTCAACGTCGTTTTAGCACGCATGATCAAAGATTGGAGCGCCTTGAGATTGAGGCCCATAATTTCGGCAGCCTCCTGATTCGTCAAACCCTCGTCGAAACAGAGATTCAAAGCGATCCGTTGGCGTTCAGGAAGCGCCGCGATCTCTTTTTCGAGCATTTTCTGCTCCTGAGCCCGTATCATCGTTTCGTCCATCGGTTCGCGTTCGTCGATTAGCTGCTTCCCATCGTCCAGCGGCGCGAGGGTTTTCCGTTTGCGAAAATCGAGACATAAATTCACGATGATGCGATAAAACCAGGTGGTAAATTTGCTGTTTTTCTCCGGTTGCCAAAGCGCTGGATTTTCCCACAGTTTGATAAACGCGTCCTGCACCACGTCCTCGGCCGCTTCCCGGCTTTGTAGGTAACGGTAGGCAAGGCGGTAAAAACGTTCGGTATGGCGTTCGACCAGTGTCGAAAAGGCTTGGCTGCTGCCGTTCTGAATCAATGAGAGAAGCTCGTTGTCGTCTTTCTCCGGCCAAGCTGTCGGCATGGATTGGGTTACAAGGTCTGACAATGTGCTTTCCGAGCTTGATCATACTACCCGCGGGCTCCGAAAATAAGGCTGAATACAAACTGTTCAATGATTGATACGAGCGAGGGGGAAAAAGTCTTCGGGAGGGCAATGTAGATATTTCAGCGGTTTCCGACCAATCGGCTCGAAATCCAACCGAGGAACCGCTCTTTGTCGCGATCGGAGGCGGCGTCCAGCGAGCACCATCGGTAGGCGCCGCCATAAAGCCGGGCGGTGGGAGCGAAACCGAAGACGGTCGGAACCAGATCGCGGAGCGTATCGTACCAGGCGCGCCGTTCGTCACGGTCGAAGGGCTCATCGTCTTGCGCATCGAGGCTGCGGCATAATTCGCGCCAATCGTCGACGGAAAACCCGAACTTCACGTCTGCGGGATAGAGCGAAAGCGCGATTAGACGCGGGCGGGAGAAGTGTTGGTTCTCGTCGAATTCTAAGATAAAAGGCGGAGCTGAAACGTAGTAATCGCAGGGCGGAACCAGCGGGCTTTTTATGAAGTCGCCATGGCCGCGGAAATTTTCCAGGCTTGACTGAATCCGTTCCAGGGTCGCGCCGATAGGCGTCTTGGCATAGTCGCGCGGCGATGCCGACCAGCCAAAGGAGTAGTTCTGCTGGCACTCGCCATAGAGCGCTTTAAGCATTTCGCCGACCCGCTGCTTGCAGAGCCGGCAATGGCCGGAATGTAAGTTGTTGTTCAATACGTTCAAGCGCTATGCTCCATTCAATCGCTGTGCTTGGTTTAACCTTAGGCGTTTCCGAAAACGGTTAAACGGTTTGAATAATTTGAACCTCACTGCAAAAGGCTATTACAGAATTAGACAAAGGGGAATGTTTTAATGGCGAAACCATCATCGATTATCGGTGCTCCCGTGGGGCGCGTCGAGGGTGCTGAGAAAGTCAGCGGTCAGGCGATCTACGGCGCGGACGTCCACTTCCCGAATACTTTGTGGGGCAAAATTCTCAGAAGCCCGTATCCGCACGCGCGGATAAAAAACATCGATACCTCGAAAGCGTGGCAGGTTGGCGGCGTCAAAGCGATCGTCACCGGGAAGGACGAGCCGAATCACTATCAGGGGAAAAGCATCCGCGATATTCCTGTTTTGTGTTGGGACAAGGTGCGCTACGTGGGGGACAAAGTGGCGGCGGTCGCGGCTGAAACGCGGGAAGCAGCGGAGGAAGCGCTGCACTTGATCGAAGTCGAATACGAAGAGCTGCCGGCGGTGTTCGACGTTCTCGACGCAATGAAAGCCGGCGCGCCGATTTTGCACGACAATCCTTCCGGCTACGATGGCGCGCCGCAGGATATCCTCGTCAAAGACGTTCCCAACGTGCTCAACAAATTGAGCTGGGGCAAGGGCGACGTCGAACAGGGATTTCGCGACGCCGATCTAGTCCTCGAACATACGTTTCGAATTCCGATTCATCATCAAGGGTATCTCGAGCCGCAGTCGTTTCTGGTCAATATCGAAGCCGATGGGCAGATCAACGCCTGGGCATCGACAAAAAGCCCGTTCGGCACGCGCGCGCAATTTGCGAAAGCGGCCGGTATTTCCGCGAATCAAATTCGCGTCCACGCGGTTCATGTGGGCGCCGATTTCGGCGGCAAGAGCGGGGCGGGTGAATTGCCGATCTGTTACTTTCTCGCGCAGCAAGCCGGGCGGCCGGTAAAAATCATTTTGACCCACAGCGAAGAGCTGACCGCAATGAATCCCGATCACGATACGGTGGTCAGAATAAAAACTGGCGTCAAGCGCGATGGGCGAATGACCGCGCGTTATTTGCAAGCGATTCACGGCACCGGCGCTTATGCAGGCATGAAACCCGGTCGAGCGAGCATCGGCGGCGCCGGCAGTGCGGGACCTTACAAGATCGACAATACCTATATGGAAGCATTGCAAGTTTACACCAATACCGTGCCATGCGGTTTCTGGCGCGCACCGGGAGCGATTCAAGCCGTGTTCGCGTCGGAATCGCACACGGATCTGCTCGCGCGCGCTCTCAAAATGGATCCGGCGAAATTTCGGCTGATCAACCTGGTCGGCGAAAGCGAAGAAAATGCTCTGGGCAAATCGTGGAAAGGGGTCAAAGCGAAGGAAACATTAGAGGCGGCGCTCAGCGCCAGCGGTTGGAACAATCCGAAACGTCCGAATATTGGGCGCGGTGTGGCGATGTACGAGCGCGGCACGGGAGCGGGAAAAGTCTGGGTGAATCTTACGGCCGAGCTCGATGGCAGTCTGACCGTGTTCACGGTGGCGGGTGATCAGGGCACGGGATTGCAGACCGTGTTGTGCCAAACTGTCGCCGCGGAAATGGGCGTACCTTACGAGCAGGTGCGTTGCAAAATCGGCAACACCTCCGATGTCTCGTACAGCGTCGACGTCGGTTTCGGCGGCAGTCGCTCGACCAACATCAACAGCGCGGCGGCGCATCAAGCGAGCGGCGAGCTCCGCCAGAAG
>DATBEY010000125.1:0-8932 GCA_036558765.1 Binatia bacterium
CCAAGGAACTCGATTATCCGTGGATGGAGATTACGACTCGGCGCGCGAGCATCAAGAGCGACCGCGAGAAGATCATGAACTATGTGAAGGCTCATCTCGAAGGCATTGCGCTCTTCAAAAAAGACCGCGATTTCGGCCGCAAGGTGATCAAAAAAACCTTGCGCATGGATGACGATGAGTTGGTCAATGAATCCTACGAAATTTTTTCCAAAGCGTTTATCGCCGCGCCCTATCCCAACCTGCCCGGAATGAAAGTCAGCTTCGAGTATGTCGCCGCCACCCGACCGGACGTCTGGAATCATAAACCGGAAGAGTTCGCCGACTCGAGCTTCATCGCGGAATTGGACAAGAGCGGCTTCATCAAATCGTTGTACGGTAAATAAGCGCCGAGTCACGAGCCGCAGTCATACGCCAGCATGTCTTAGATAGGACGACCTGCGGTGGATTCGGATGAACCCTGCGGCTGCGCATATCCGAAATAAAATTTCCAACGTATCAGAGAGAGTACTCGTTTGACTGCGTTGCACCGACCGGTATTTACTCGATTTGAGTGGGCTCTCTGGACGAGGGTCGTCAGAGTTGAAAAAATCCCGACGGAACTAAGAACACCTGCTCATCATCATCCAGCTTAAACTTCCGGCCGCTTTTGAGGCAGAGCGCGTTGTGACCTTTGAGTGCCAAAACCTGCGGCGGCCTAGGACGCACGCGGAAAGATTCCGCGACGCTTTGCTTGCGGTCCGGGCCCTCATCCAAATGAATTTTCATGAGCAGAGGATGTTCGCCGCCGCAATCAGCGCAATGAACGTAAATTTCGTATGCCGGCATTATCTTCCCAATCCAGTCTAGCTACCGCTTAGAACGCAATTTACAACCTGCGTACAGATTAACAAACGATTCTGCTAATCCAAGCTGCCGTACGGTTTTTGTCTATCACCGAATCGTTATCAGCAATACCCCCGCGACCATGGTTATGGCTCCTACGACAATCCGCCGGTTCACCGTTTCGATATTCCGAAGGAAAACGGCGCTAAACAGCACGGCAAACAAGGGCGTGGTATTGACGAGCGGAATAATCACCGAAAGCGCACCATGGCCGAGGGCAACGAAGTTCGCCACCTGCGCCAGTGTCGCCAGTGAGGCGGCGCAGAAGAAAAATACCAGGCTGCGCGGAGCAATTCTAAACAGCGCGCCTCGTTTGGTGCTGAACGCAAAGACCAACAGGAGAATCAGGGAAACCGTGGTGACGACGGCCACGGCGACGAACGGGTCGGGAATAATTTTCAACGCTTGCTTGCGCAGACTTTGCGAGACCGCCGAAATGAACCCGGCGCTGATCGGCAAAAGCGCATCGGTCACGCGCCAGCTACGCTGCCCTTCCTGTTTCCCGGAAATCAACCAAAGACTCGCTACGATCAGCAGGGTGCCGAAAAAGACGAGCCAGCCCGGCCGCTCATGAAAAACTAGAACCGCGATCGCGGTAGCGAACAGAGGCTCGCTGCCGCGTAGCGGACCGGCGCGGGCAACGCCGATGCGCGTTATCCCCTCATAAAAAAGCGCTCGTGCAAAAAGCGGCTGCATACAACCGCTGATCACGTAATAGACCATCGCCGGTGATCTAAGAAATTCCAACGAGGTCGTCGCGATCAGATAGCTCCACATGCACGTGATCGAGACGGAATAGCTTACCAGCATCGCCGCAAAAATATTCGACTGACGCAAGCCGAAGCGCACCAAAACCGAATCGCCGGCCCAACCCATGGCGGAACAGATGGCGATCATTTCAGCGAGCAACGGTGTCAATTTTCAGCTCGATCGTTCATCGCCACATAATCCGAGCAATTTGGAATTTGCAACGGCCCTGATGCTGGCTTAAGATCGGCCAGCTAAAGTTCGGCCGCAGGAGGACCTATGGACAAACAGGCAAAGGTCGTGCAGTTAAAAACGCAGCTTGTGAAAGAGGGACACACGCGCACACTGTTGGCAGAGACCGATTTGATGACTTTGCGGATTCATTGCTATGCACCCGGTATTGGCGAAAATGCCCTGCACTCTCACACCAAAGAAGATCATATTTTTTTGGTTTTGCAGGGCACCGCTCAATTCAATACTGGACGTGACGGGCAGACGATTCTCAGGGCAGGCAAGAACAATGCGATTGTATTACCCGCAGGCTGCTATTATCAGTTCTGCAACTCGGGCACGGACCCTTTGGTCATGGCGCGCATTGGCGCGGGCCCGGACAAAGCGGATCAGCGGCTCAATCCTGACGGCACGGCGATTCCCGGGCGAGCACACGAGCAAGGCGCAGCAAAGCCAGTCCTGATTGAAGGTGCTTTCTTTGAATAGAGTGGCTATGAGATGAGCCCTATGAGCTATGCCGGTTTCGCAGATCCACTAAGCGTAACGTATACGGGAGGGGAGAAGCTCGCGCGTGTGGGGGCACGCGCGAGCTTCTTGGGGACAGATTCCCCGTGGGAGACGGAATAGTTTAAGCGAGATCCCTCATATGAGAGAAGGTATGTTTTAGTTTTCTCAATTCGTCACTAAACCAACGATCACGTTGCTCATGGCGAACCACATGGGCCTCCAGCAACGACGCTGGGTAAATCTTCGTCCCGCATTTTTCGCATTTCGCTGCTCGGAAATCATTCTGATCAAATGAAATGGTTCTGGAATTGGGTGATCCTAACCGCATCTTCTCCTCCCGACTTCTCTCGCAAGCAGAGCAAGCAATATGCCACTAAGCATAACCACTCAACTGCTTTGAATCTCTTGGTTTTTTTAATCGCAGCCACTCAGCCGCGAACTTTCTGCCATCAGCAGTTTGTCAGCGGTGACATTCGTGACACTTTGAACCGTGTCTGACGACACCAGCGCGGTTTCGTCAAGTCTATGCTGCGCCATTCTGAAGAATTGTCTGGCGAAATGGAGCGAATTTAAAAAACCGCTCCCACAGGGAAGACGAGATCAGAAAATCAAGCAGCCGAGCCATCCCTTGCAGCGGATGACTGGATAGCTTCAGTAGCCGCGGTAGACTGAATATGCTGAATTACCGAGAGCCGATCAACCTGCGAGCCGCCTCAAGAATAAGTTCTTTTCCGGGGAGAAATGCTGCTTCGAGTGATCTTCCCGCCGGTATCGGCGCGAAGGGCGCGGCAATGCGCAACACGGGGCAATCGAGATGGTAAAAAGCATGTTCCTGGACTAACGCGGCGATCTCCGCCCCGATCCCGCTCTGCCTCACGGCTTCGTGTACCACAATCACCCGGCTGGTTTTTTTCGTGGAATTGACAATGGTTTCGATGTCGAGAGGCGAAACACTACGCAAATCGATCATTTCAACGGAAATACCCTCCTCGGCGAGTTCATCCGCCGCGCCAAGCGCCGGGCCAACCATGCTCGCGAGCGCAAGGATCGTAATCTGGTCACCTTCCCGTACGACTTTCGCTTTCCCAATGGGCACCAGGTGATCGTCTGGCGGAATCTCGGCCGTTGTCCAGTAAAGGCCCCGGTGTTCGATGAAGACGACGGGATTACTATCGCGAATCGCCGTCTTTAGCAGCCCCTTCGCATCCGCCGGGGTTGCCGGCATCAACACCTTCAAGCCCGGTACGTGCGCAAGCCACGCCTCGAGACTTTGCGAATGATGGGCGCCCATGGCACCGGTAATCCCGCATTGCACCCTGATAGTCAGCGGTATTTCGAGTTGGCCGCCCGACATGTAGTGGAGTTTTGCCGCGTGGTTCACCAGTTGATCCATCGCCAGTGTGATGAAATCGATGAACATGATTTCCACCACGGGCCGAAGCCCCGCGATGGCGGCGCCGGTGGCGAGCCCCATCACCGTGCCTTCGCTGATCGGTGTGTTGACGACACGATTCGTGCCGAACTCCTCCGCGAGTCCTTTCGTAGCGCCGAATGGTCCGCCAAGCGCCACATCTTCGCCGAAGAGATAAACGGATGCATCCCGGCGCATCTCCTCGGCAAGAGCGGCACGGATCGCGTCGAGGAAGGTTTGTTCAGACATGATCTTTCGTGATGGGCGCGTCATCCTGGGCATAGTCGAAGGATCTCTATTGATAATGAGACGCTTCGCTTACGCTCAGGGTGAAAGCCATCTCATACGGCTGCTTATCTGATCGCACGGTCAAAACTCACGAGTTCTAGGCCATTACGTCGCGAACAATTTCTTCAGCAGCGGGCAACGGTGAAGTGAGCGCGAACTCCGCGGCTTTTTCGACTAGCGTACGTGCCTCCGCTTCGATCGCTTCGAGATCTCGCGACGTCGCCAGCTTTTTCTTCCGCAATACGCGCTCGACTCGTACAATCGGGTCTTGCTTCTTCCACTCGAGTAGTTGCGCGAGCTCGCGGTACTTCGCCGGATCTCCTTCGTAATGACCGCGCAGCCGATGCGTGAGACACTCGATAAACACTGGACCTTTGTCATTCCGGCATTTTTTTACCGCTCCGGTCATTACTGCACGCACTGCGAGAAGATCATTGCCGTCCACCGTGCTGGCCACAATTCCATAGGTTTCGGCGTGTTGCGCCAAGCGCTCGACTTTCGTGTGCGCCGAGAGCGGCGTAAATTCGGCGTAGCCGTTGTTTTCACAGACAAAGATCGCCGGCAGTTTCCAAAGACTCGCGATATTGAGTGATTCGTGGAAGGCGCCTGCTTGACCGGCGCCATCGCCGAAGAAAACCACTGCGAGCTGGCCGTTTTTTCTTTCTTTCGCGGCGAATGCCGCCCCCAGTGCCAATGGAATCGTGCCGCCAACAACTCCCGTCGCCGTGATGAAGCCCGTCTCCTTGGCGACAATGTGCATCGAGCCGCCTTTCCCGCCACAGTAGCCGGTGGTGCGCCCCGCAAGTTCCGCCATCAGTTTGTTGATATCGGCGCCGCACGCAATCGCATGACCGTGCGAGCGATGCCCGCCGAAAACGTAATCGTTTTTGCGCAACAGACTGCACGCGCCAACTGCGACCGCCTCTTGGCCAATACTCAGATGCAAGAGGCCGGCAATCTGGCGCTCGGCATAGAGCAGTGAAGCCTTTTCTTCGAAGGCGCGGATCAACCACATGCGACGAAACACATCGAGCAGCTCGCTCGTTTTGTCGTTGCGCGAAATCATTGGAAGCGAGGTGGACGGGCGATTTACCCGGAGAATTCAGTTTTTCGAGAACTCGAAAATGTTAGGCCAGCGTCGCTCTCACTGCATCACTGATACGCTCTTCGGACGGTCCGATGTGCGCTTCGAGCGGCGGGCTATAGGGAACAGGCACGTCCAGGGTTGAGACTCGACGAATCGGCGCTTTCAATTTATCAAAACCGCTCTCGGCAATGCGCGCCGCGACCTCAGCCGCAACCCCGCAGCTCTGGTGCGTCTCATCGGCGATCACCACGCGATGGGTTTTTTCCACCGACTGAAGGATTGTCGCCAAATCAAAAGGCACCAGGGTCCGGGGATCGATAACTTCGGCTTCAATGCCTTCTTGAGCGAGTGTGGCTGCTGCGCGAAGCGCGACTTGCACGGTGTAAGATGTCGCAATCACCGTGACATCGCGCCCCGCCCGCTTTACGTCAGCGACGCCGAACGGAATCGGTTTGTCGTTCTCCGGCACTTCACCCCGGATGTCCAACAGCCTGGTATGGTCGACAAAGATCGTCGGATTATCGCTCGCCACCGCACTCTTGAGCAGGCCTTTGACATCGCGCGGCGATGACGGGATCGCGATTTCCAGTCCGGGACAGTTCCACAGCATCCCCTGGGGGCTGCCGGAGTGCTGCGCTGCACCGCCGCCGCGCAATCCGTGAAACAAATGAAACACCACCGGAACGCGCGTCTGACCGCCAGACATCGAAAACGCATTCGCAGCTTCGTTGGCTACTTGTGGCCACGCCTCATAGATAAAGCTACCCGTGCTGAGATCCACGATTGGCCTAAGGCCAGCCATCGCGGCACCAGTGGCCAGACCGCAAAAGCCAAGCTCGGAAATCGGCGGCGCCACCATCCGTTCACCGTACTTTTGTTTGAGATTCTGAAACACATGCCGATGCGGGCTTAAGCTGAGAAATGTTCCATTGATCAAATGGACCCGCTGATCCGACGCCATGATTTCGTCCAGCGCCTCGAATTTGGCTTCGTAATAGGCTAGCTCTCGCATATGATTAGCTCTGCGCGAAAAAATCTCTTTCGGCTTCCTGGGGCTTGGGATAAGGACTGTTGACGGCGAACTCCACGGCAGCAGCGATATCAATTTTGACCTGACGCTCGATCCCGGCGACTTCTTCCTTGGTCGCCTGTTTGGCTTCGACCAGTTCGCGGATGAAAATCAGTACCGGATCGCACGACCGATACCACTCGCGGGCTTTCTCCGGCACACTGCCGACGTCCCATGCCAGCGAGGTGTCCGTCGGTTGCGGCACAGTGGGCCAATTGGTCTCGCTGCCAGGATAGCGCACCGTTTGCGCCTCGATGAACTGTGGTCCTTTACCACCGCGAATTTTTTCCACTGCATCGGAAATGGTCGCATGCACCAATCCGGCGTCCATGCCATCGATCTGCTGTGCTGGAATCTTGTATGCCCTCGGCAAGTCAGTCAGCGGGTAGGCCGCCATCGTCGATGATTGGGCTGCTGCCGCGGCACGACCGGCGCCGTACTTGCCGTTGTTCTCACAGAGAAACAGCACCGGCAGCTTGTAAAGCGACGCCAGATTGAACGCTTCCGGCGCGGCGCCTTCTTCGAGGGAGCCGTCGCCAAATAGACAAACTGTAATACGGCCGTTCTTTTGCGCTTTGGCCGCATAGGCAGTGCCGGTCGAAAGCGGAATAATGCCCGCGACAACGCCTGAGCTATGAAGAAATCCCAGCGAGGGTGCGACCGAATGGAAGGAACCGCCCTTGCCCTTGTTCAATCCGTCGGCGCGGCCGAGAATTTCGGCGAAGAGTTTCTTCGGATCAGCCCCGCGCGCGAGCAAATGGCCGTGATTTCGGTGCGTCGTGAACAGATAATCATCGGCGCGCAGGCATGAGATCGCCGGGACGCCGGTCGCTTCCTGACCGATGTAAAGATGATAATGGCCGCCGAATACGCCCTTGTCGTGGAGCGGCACCAGACTTTCTTCGAAGTGGCGTATGACGAACATGCGGCGGCATAGTTCCAGCAATGATTCGCGCGATGTTTTCGGCAGCATACGGTTGTGCTTAGTGCAAAAGACTGTCGCTTGTCAATGTCATCGCTGATTGACAATCGTTCGAGCGCACGCGTAAATGCCGGTAATCACCCCTTCGACGGAGGCATTGCCCATGAGATCAGGCCGACTTGTGTTGGGAATATGGCTCGGCGCTCTTCTGATCACACCCAATCTTTTCGCGCAATCCCGGGGCCTAAAAAAAGTTCAGGTCGGCGTCCCCGCGATCAGCATGGGAAATATTATTATCTACTTCGCTAAGGACGCCAAGATTTACGAAAAGTACGGTCTCGATGTCGATGCCGTAGCGGTGGCCGGCTCGGGCATCGCTTCAAAGGCCCTCATCTCAGGCAGCGTGCTGATTTCGCCCATCGCCACTCCGACGGTGATGACCGCCGTGCTTGCCGGCTCTGACATGGTGATCCTTGCGCATACCATGCCCGGCGTAATTCAATCGCTGGTGGTCCGGCCCGAAATCAAGCGCAGCGAAGACCTCAAAGGCAAAACCGTCGGCGTGACCACGTTCGGATCGCTAACCGATTTCCTGGTCAAGTATTTGGCCAGACAAAAAGGGCTGGTTCCCGACAAGGACTTCGCGTTACTTCAGATTGGTACCGACAGCGATCGATTTCTCGCGCTGCAACAGGGAAAGATTCAAGGCGCGACACTTTCCCATCCTAACTTTATCTTCGCGCAACGAGCCGGATTTCACGTTTTGTGGGATTTTTTCAAAGAAGTCGATTATCCGTGGAGCGAGATTGCCACCACACGGACCCAGATCAAACAAGATCGTGATCTGGTCATGCGCTACATGCGTGCCCATTTAGAGGGGATCGCGCGCTTCAAGCAGGAGCCGGAGCTTGCCAAAAAGACCATCAAGAAAATGCTGCGCCTCGATGATGACTCGATCGCGCAGGAGTCCTGGGAACTGTTTGCAAAATACCGCATCCCCGCGCCGTATCCGAATATCAAGGGCCTAAAGACCAGCTACGAGTACGTCGCCCAAACCCGTCCGGAAGTTTGGAAACACAAGCCGGAAGAGTTTGTCGATTCAAGCTTCGTCGAAGAGCTGGACAAGAGCGGGTTCATCAAAAAGTTGTACGAAAAATAATCCGACCGCATGAAAGTGCGCATCGGCATAGCCTTCGGCCAATGGCCGCTGAGAGAAATCGCTCTCGACTCGATTGTCGATCTGGTCGACCACTGCGAAGCGCTCGACGTGGATTCCATATGGCTGAGCGACCGTTTGGTTTCTAACCGACCGCTGCTCGAACCGGTCACGTTCCTCTCCTACATCGCCGGGCGCCTCCGAAACATGAAGCTCGGCACCAGCACGCTGGTGCTGCCGACCCGCAATCCGGTAGTCTTGGCCAAGGAACTGGCGACCCTCGATTTTCTCTCGCGCGGTCGTTTGTTTCCGGCTTTTGGGTTGGGTGGAGATGATTCGACGGATTTGCAAGCCGTCGGAGTAAACAGGAAGGAACGCGCGGCGCGTGCCGATGAGATGATCGCGTTAATGCGTCGCCTGTGGACCGAAGGAAACGTCAGCTTCGAGGGAAAATTTTATTCCGTAAAAGACGTCACGATCACGCCGCACCCCTGGCAGAAAAACGGCTTGCCGATATGGATCGGTGGTCGTAGCCAAGCGGCGATGCGCCGCACCGGCCGATTGGGCGACGGTTGGCTGGTATCATCTGTTTCACCCGCCGAAGTCGGAACCGGAATCCAAGCGATTCGCCG
>DATBEY010000126.1:0-7934 GCA_036558765.1 Binatia bacterium
AGACGAAGAATACGAAGACCTCATGAAGGCCGGTATCATTGACGCGACCAAGGTTGTTCGCACTGCGCTGCAAAATGCTGCGTCAGTAGCAAGCATGCTGCTGACCACGGAAGCGATGGTCGCCGAGAAACCGGAAGACAAACCGGCCATGCCGCCGATGCCTCCTGGAGGTGGAATGGGCGGTATGGGTGGAATGGGCGGCATGATGTAAAGCAACTTTCTGACAAATAACCAAGGCCCGTCGCGTGCAACTACGCGTGACGGGCCTTTCTGTTTCCCGCGATCTTGACTCCAGGTTTTTTTCATATTAGCCTGCGTTAAGTTTTCCTTTAAAATATCACACTTTAGCGAGCATGTTTGAATCCTTAACCGATAAGCTTGAGCTCACCTTCAAGCGGCTGAGGGGTCAGGGCAAGATCACCGAGAAGAACATCGATGATGCCCTTCGCGAGGTCCGCCTAGCGCTCCTCGAAGCCGATGTCCATGTGAAGGTCGTCAAGACTTTTCTCGATTCCGTCAAGGCGAAATCCATGGGGCAGGAAGTTTTGCAGAGCCTCACCCCTGAACAGCAGTTCTTAAAAATCGTGCGCGACGAGCTCGTCGGCTTGCTTGGCGGTGATTATCGCGATCTTGATCTAAAAGCGGCGCCCCCGGTGGTTATCATGCTCGTCGGCTTGCAGGGCTCTGGCAAAACCACCACGGTCGCAAAGCTCGCCCGGTATCTGAAAAAAGAAAAGAAGCGGAGCCCGTATCTCGTCCCTGCCGACGTGTATCGCCCGGCGGCCATCGAGCAACTGAAAATCCTCGCTGGCGAGCTCCAGCTGCCGGTTTATGATGCTAATCCGGAAAACTCGCCCGTAACCATTTGCCAACAAGCACTGGAAGAGGCCAAGCGAAAATTCTGTGATCTTCTTTTGATCGATACTGCCGGACGTTTGCACATCGACGAAGAGTTGATGCAGGAGCTGAGCGCCATTAAAGATGCCGTGCGGCCCCATCAAATTCTCTTTGTCGCGGATTCGATGACCGGACAGGACGCCGTGAATCAAGCCATCGGCTTTGATAGCAAGCTTGGATTATCCGGCATCATTCTGACAAAACTCGATGGCGACGCGCGCGGTGGCGCGGCGTTGTCGATCCGCGAGATGGTCGGCAAACCGATTCTGTTTTCCGGCATTGGCGAAAAGCTTGACGCTTTAGAGCCCTTCTATCCGGACCGTCTGGCCTCGCGCATTTTGGGCATGGGCGACGTGCTCTCGTTGATCGATAAAGTGCAGCAGAATGTCGAGCAGAAGGAAGCGGCGCGTCTCCAGCAGGCTTTTCAAAAACAGCAGTTTACGTTAGAGGAGTTCCAGCTCCAGCTCCAACAGATCAAGCGCATGGGTCCGGTTGGCGGCCTTCTCGAAATGATTCCGGGCGGGAAAAAGCTCGCCTCACAAGTTGACCCGGAGCAGGCGGAGAAAGAATTAAAACGAGTAGAAGCGATCATCAACTCAATGACGCTCAAAGAGCGGCGCAATCCGGCAATACTGAACGGCAGCCGGCGGCGCCGTATCGCCCAGGGAAGCGGCACAACTGTTACGGATGTAAATCGCCTGATGAAACAATTTCTGGAAATGAAAAAAATGATGCAGCGGGTGAGTAAGCTGGGCATGCGCTCGCTTCTCAGCCGGGTGCCCAACCCTTTTAACTAAGAAGGAGAAGGAAGATTTAGCATGAGCGTCACTATTCGGATGAGTCGCCATGGGGCAAAGAAAAAACCTTTTTATCGCATCGTCGTTAGCGACCAACGCTTTCCGCGGGACGGGCGTTACATTGAACAAGTCGGAACTTACGATCCGCGGGCGAAAACCGACGCGGTCAAACTCGACCATGAGAAGATCGATTCCTGGATCAAAAAAGGCGCCAAGCCTTCACAGACTGTGTCGGAATTGATCAAGCGTAAAAAAGCTAGCTGATCCTCCGATGAAAGAATTGATCGAGTACGTCGCGAAGTCTCTGGTCAGCAATCCTGCGGCCGTGACGATTAATGAAACCGACGCCGATGGCGCATCGGTGTTCGAGCTCAAAGTCGCCAAGGAAGATCTCGGGCGCATCATTGGGAAACAAGGCCGTACGGCGAAATCGCTCCGTACCCTGCTGAACGCCGCGGCGTCCATAGCCAACCGCAAAGTCGTTCTGGAAATCGTCGAAGAAAAGTAAATTGCCTGGCGCAAGGACCGATGGACGAACCGTTAGTTCCCCTCGGTGAAATTGTTGCGACCCACGGCCTGCTCGGCTGGTTGAAGCTCAATCCTTTTAATCCCGGCACGACAGCGCTCAAGCGTGGAGCCGAAGTCTTTCTCGACCGAGCGGGAAACCCAACGGCTTTTCTGCTTGAAACGAGCACTCCGCATAACCGTCAGTTGCTGATCAAACTGCAGCAGGTCGACAGCATCGAGGCTGCCGCCGACTATGTAGGCTCAACCCTCTCGATCTCGGAAAGCGCTCTGGAAGTTTTGGCGCCCGGCCAGTACTATCACTATCAAATCATCGGTTTCGAGGTTTTCACCACGGGCGGTGAGCGCGTCGGGGTCGTGCAGTCTACTCTGGCGACTGCCGCCGGCGAACTCTATCTGGTGCAGAACGGGAGCAAAGAACACCTGATTCCTGCCGTCAAAGAAATTATCGACAAAATCGATTTCTTCAACCGTACAGTGACGATCGACCCGCCCGCGGGATTGCTTGATCTTTGATAAAGCCAACGGGCGCCTGGCGATGCTGCATTTCACCGTCATTTCCATTTTCCCGCGGATGTTCGATTCTGTGCTGAGTCACACTATTTTGAAACGGGCGCAGGAAAAAGATCTAATAAGGATCGATCTCGTCGACTTGCGCGACCATACGAACGACCGGCATCGCACGACCGATGATACTCCTTACGGCGGCGGCCAAGGCATGGTCATGAAACCCGAGCCGCTGGTCAGCGCGATTGATCGCGCTCGAAACGATCACCCGCGCGCGCGGGTCATTCTTCTTTCGCCACGCGGTTCGGTCTTTAACCAAATGATGGCCCGACGGCTCTCTCGGGAAGACAATCTGGTATTGATCTGCGGGCGCTACGAAGGCGTCGATGAAAGAGTCAGCGCCTTCGTCGATGAAGAAGTCTCCATCGGCGATTACACTTTGAGCGGCGGCGAACCGGCGGCCATAGTACTTATCGATACCATCGCTCGCCTCGTGCCCGGAGTCCTCGGCAACGAAAACTCCACAGCCGAAGAGTCGTTCAGCATGGGTTTGCTCGAGTACCCGCAATACACGCGGCCGGAAGAATACCGCGGCATGAAAGTACCCGAGGTCCTTCTGTCCGGTGACCATGAACGCATCAAAGCTTGGCGGGTAGAGCAAAGCCTGCAGCTGACACGCAAGCGGCGCCCCGATCTGCTCGCTGGAGAGCGCTCAGCTATGGAACAGCAGCGCCCAAGTGGTTCCTTGGCGCCTCTCTATCTCGCTCTTTTGCATCACCCGGTCTACGACAAAAACGGCGCGATCGTCACGACTGCCGTAACCAATATGGATATTCATGATATTGCGCGCGCCGGCAGGACCTATGGAGTGAGCCGGTTCTTTGTTGTGACACCGGTGAAGGCCTTACAGAAACTTGCGCTTAAAATTATCGACCACTGGGAATTTGGCTATGGCAGCGATTATAATCCTACGCGCAAAGAGGCGCTGACGCTCGCGCGAATTTGTGATGCTCTCGATGATGTCATCATTTTCATCGAACAGGAGACCGGGCAAAAGCCGCTCATCGTGGCGACCTCCGCCAGGCGCACTGGCCATCGCACCTCTTTCACAGCGCTGAAAGAAATGTTACATAGAGAAACTCGGCCCTTTCTCGTTCTTTTCGGTACCGGTTGGGGCCTAACAGAAGCCACACTTTCACAAGCAGATTACGTTCTGGAGCCAATCCAGGGACGCACTGAATTTAACCACCTCTCGGTGCGTTCGGCAGCGGCAATCATACTGGATCGTCTATTAGGATAGCGCGCCCAGATAAGGAGTTAGCCATGAACATCGTCGGACAATTGGAAGCACAGCAGTCTAAGCAGGACGCGCCGGCACTGCGTCCAGGAGAAACTGTCCGGGTTCACGTAAAAGTCGTCGAGGGTGAAAAGGAACGCACTCAGGTTTTTGAAGGGATCGTAATCGCCATGTCGGGGAGCGGTAGCCGAGCGGTTTTTACGGTGCGCAAAATTTCCTACGGTGTCGGTGTCGAGCGTATTTTTCCACTTCACTCGCCGCGCATCGAAAAAGTCGAGGTGGTTGCGCGAGGCAAGGTTCGGCGTGCCAAGCTTTACTATTTGCGGGAAAGGTCCGGCAAAGCCGCGCGGCTTTCCGGCGAAGAACGGTAATTTCGCACGTACTTTCGGTCAACGTCAGCCGCCGAGAACGGCGCCGTTGCCCTCGAAAACTGCTCCAGGATGGATCTTGAGCTCGCCGACGCGAGCCTCGCCTTTGAAATAGCCCCCAGGCAGGACCTCGAAACAGCCCATCGATTGAACCGAGCCGATCAAACGGCCCTCCAAATGAACCTGGCGCGCCGAGATGTGCGCATCGACCTGAGCACTGGAGCCAATCACCAAAAGCTCGGTGGACTTGATTTCCCCGGTGAAATGGCCGTCGATCTTGACCGGCAAATTGTAACTAAGCTTGCCGGAAATTGAGGAATTGGCGAATAGTACGGTTCGGGGCGCTGTCCCCTGAACAAACGACGGGCTTTCTTTATCTTGTGTAGAGCTCATAATCCAAAATTCCTGAAAGTGTAGCATAGTTTCCGCTCGCTGCGCCACGGCGCTTTTGGCAATCTGTAAGTTGTCCCTTACACTGTGCTAGCATAAACAGATGGAGCTTTTTGCTGATCAGGCGCGCGTAGGAAAAAACCCCTCGCAACCGCTTGCGGATAGAATGCGGCCGGCCACAATCGACGAGTTCGTTGGCCAGGATCATTTGCTGGGGTCTGGAAAACTTTTGCGTGGGATGATCGTAGCGGGAAAATTACAGTCGCTGATCCTATGGGGACCTCCGGGCAGCGGCAAAACCACTCTGGCACAGATTCTCGCGCGCGCCGCAGGGGCGGCCTGCGTCCACTTTTCTGCAGTCACTTCGGGCGTGAAGGATTTGAAAAAAATCATTCAAGAAGCCGAGCAACTGCGGCGCAGCGGGAAACCCACGGTTCTTTTCGTCGACGAAATTCACCACTTCAATAAGGCACAACAGGATAATTTCCTGCCCCACGTTGAGCGCGGCACACTGACGTTGATCGGCGCCACCACCGAAAACCCATCCTTCGAAATCATTTCACCGCTGCTTTCGCGCTGCCGCGTGTTGTTGCTCAAACCGCTCTTGCCCAATGAAATCGGCGCCCTTATCGATCGCGCGCTCCAGGATTGCGAGCGGGGTCTGGGAAATTTGCAGCTTACGCTCACCGCGCCCGCCCGAGCCTTCCTCATCGAGCAGTCGCAAGGAGATTGTCGTGTGGCTTTGAATGCGTTGGAGGCAGCGGCCACTCTGGCGCAGGCCCAAGGCCAAAACCAAATCGATCTGCCGAAATTACAGGAAGCGTTGCAAAAAACACCTCTGCGCTATGACAAGGCCGGCGAAGAGCATTACAACGTGATCTCCGCGTTCATCAAAAGTATGCGCGGTAGCGATCCCGACGCGGCGCTTTATTGGATGATGCGCATGTTGGAAGCCGGCGAGGATCCGCTTTTCATAGCGCGGCGGATGGTGATCTTCGCCGCCGAAGACATCGGCAATGCCGACCCGCAGGCGCTGCAAATCGCGATTGCCGCCAAGGATGCCTTTCATTTTGTCGGACTCCCGGAGGGGCGCATCCCCTTGGCTCAAGCAGTGACCTATCTGGCCAGCGCGCCCAAGTCCAATGCTTCATACAAAGCCATGCTTGCCGCCGGCAAAGACGTGCAAGAATACGGTGCCCTCGCGGTTCCACTTCACCTCCGCAACGCCCCTACACCGTTGATGCGCGATTTCGGCTACGGTAAAGATTACAAGTACGCCCACGATTACGAAGAGAAGATTGTCGACCAACAACACCTGCCGGAAGAACTCCATAACCGCCGCTATTACACCCCTGCCGATTCGGGTTACGAAAAAACGCTCCAGGAACGACTCGAGGCCTGGGTCGCAAAGAAAAAAAAATCCAAGAGTTGACCGCCAAACAGGCCGCTCAGCTGAACGCCTCTCGGGACAAGTAATTCGTAAACGACATACTGAGCGGAGCGAAGCATCCTTTGTTCGATGGCGATCGAATGACACTCTTGGGCGGATATACGCGCAAAGGAACAGTGAAGGTTATTTTTTGATTCCGGCAAGGTCGAGCAGAAACACGTAGGAAAACGCGGTTTCCCGATGACGTCGGAAACGGCCGGACGCGCCGCCGTGGCCCGCCTCCATATTGGTTTTCAGCAACACACGGTTTGCATCCGTCTTGAGCTCGCGCAGTTTGGCGACCCACTTGGCGGGCTCCCAATACTGCACTTGAGAATCGTGCAGTCCCGCGGTCACCAGCATCGCGGGATAATTTTTATTCCTCACATTATCGTAGGGCGAGTACGACAGCATGTAATCATAAAACGTTTTCTGATTGGGATCACCCCATTCGTCGTATTCGCCGGTCGTAAGCGGGATCGATGCATCGAGCATCGTGGTGACGACATCGACAAACGGCACTTCCGCCACAATTCCTCTGAATAAATCCGGGCGCATGTTGCTGACGGCGCCCATCAGCAACCCGCCGGCGCTCCGCCCCATCGCAAACAGTTTTTCCGGGCGAGTGAATTCTTCCCGGATCAAAAACTCGGCGCACGTGATGAAATCAGTGAAGGTGTTTCTTTTCTTGAGAAGCTTCCCAGCCTCGTACCATTGCCGTCCCAACTCCTGACCGCCACGGATATGGGCAATGGCGAAAACAAAGCCGCGATCGACCAAACTCAAGCGCGGCGACTGGAATGCCGCGTCGATGCTGAGCCCGTAGGAGCCGTAGCCGTAAAGCAGCAGCGGATTGTCGCCGTTTCGAGTCAATCCCTTTCGATAAAGAACCGATAGAGGTATTTCTGCGCCGTCGGCTGCGCGCGCATGAAGCCTCTCCGTAATATAGTTCTCTGAGTCAAATCCCCCCAATACCTCCTCGCGCTTCAGCAGTGTACGCTGCCGAGTGGCCATGTCGTAATCGTAAATTGATACCGGCGTTTTCATCGAAGTGTATTCGAAACGCAAGCGGGTCGTATCGAATTCCAAATTGGGTCCCAAGCTCGCGCGATACGCTGGCTCGTCGAAAGAAAGATAATGATCACCTTGGCCGGACCACGGAACGATGCGGATCTGCGTCAGCCCGCGGGCGCGCTCTTCGAGCACGACATAGTCTTTAAACAACTCGAAATCGCCGAGGTAGACATCATCCCGATGCGGAACGATTTCATGCCAATTGTCCCTCTGCGGCTTATCTATGGGCGTCCACATGAGCCGAAAGTTCTTCGCATCATCGTTGGTACGGATGATAAATCGGTCTTCGATATGGTCGATGTGATACTCGTGCTCCCGTTCACGTCGAACAACAATTTGAAATTCGCCGTGCGGGTGGTCGGCGTCTAAGTAGCGGTATTCCTGGCTCACGGTCTGAGCGGAAACGATCAATAAGAATTTCTTCGACTTGGTCTTGAAAATGTAGGTGACGAACGTTTCGTCGTCTTCTTGGAAAACCAGCTGATCCTTTGCCGGATCGGTTCCCACCGCGTGCCGATAGATCTGATACTGTCGCAGCGTTAGATCGTCCTGCTTGGCGTAGAAAAGGGTTCGGTTGTCGTTGGCCCAGGCGAGATTTTCGGTCACGTTCGGCAGGACATCGGGTAAAAGCTCGCCCGTAGTTAGGTTCT
>DATBEY010000127.1:0-8329 GCA_036558765.1 Binatia bacterium
GTCATCGCCGAACCACGGCATCGGCAAAAACTCAGCGAGATCATTTTTAAAGAGACGTCGACCCTCGGCTTACGCTACCACGTCGTGAGCCGTATGATTCTGAAGCGCGAGATGAAAAAAGTGAAGACCCGCTTCGGCGAAATGACGGTGAAGATCATCGAGCAGCTGGACGGCAGCAGACGGGTCGTGCCCGAATACGACGATCTCAAGCGCATCGCAAGGCTAAAAAATATTCCCCTCAAGCTGCTTCACGACGAAGTTGCGCGCAAGCTCGGAGCGTAGCGCGGCCACATCGCCATAATGGAACTTGATCTCCCGAGCGACACCGACAACTCGACGGTTAGCCGCCCTTGGGCTTCGCTCGATTATCCCGGTTTTAGACTGATCTTTTTCCTGTCGCTGTTTGCCACCACTGCGCAGCAGATGCGCCAGACGCAAAATCTTTATCAGGTTTACGAGCTCTCCGGCTCAGCGCTTCAGTTGGGTCTGACCGGCCTCGCCCAAGGCATTCCGATCTTCGCCCTCGGCCTTTTTGCCGGCACCCTGGCGGATTTTCTCGATCGCAGAAAGCTGCTGCTGATCACGATCTTCGGCAACTGTCTTGTCGCGCTCGTGCAGGGCGTATTGACCCTCAGCGGCGCCATTCAGGTCTGGCATATCCTCGTTGGCACCGCCCTGACTTCCGCACTGAACATCGTGCTCAATCCCACGCGTATGTCGCTGATCTCACGCCTCGTGCCACGCTCGCATCTCACCAATGCCGTATCACTCAATTCGAGCGTTTCGCAGAGTTCGTTCTTTTTTGGCCCCATGGCGGCCGGCCTGACTCTCGCAGCCCTGAACACCGGCAATGCTTATTTGGTCAACGCTCTGTTCTATATTCCAGCGGTGATCGCGATCCTGCGGCTCCATCCGCCAGCCGTTCCCGAGGGAGCGCGCGAAAGGTTTTCCCTCGCAAGCATTCTGGGCGGTGTAAAGTTTCTTTTTTCCGAGCCCATCGTGTTGGCCATGGTGCTATTGGACTTTACCATCGTCGGTCTTGGCTATTACCGCCCGCTGCTGCCTATTTTTGCGAAGGATATTCTTCACGTTGGTCCCACCGGCTACGGCATGCTCTCGTCCGCGCCAGCCGTTGGCGGAGTTCTCGGTACGGTCATCATTCTTTTTTTCGGCGACATCGAGCGCAAAGGACAACTCGCCTTGTGGTCATTTCTTTCTTATGCTTTGACGGTGGGTATTTTCGCCATGAGCACGCAAATGGCGTTGTCGCTCGTTCTTCTCGGTCTGTTGGGTCTGGCGAATTCGCTGCAGGCCGTAATGCGCCAGACCAGCTTTCATCTGTTGACCCCCGACCACGTGCGCGGTCGCGCCTTCGCCGTATTCAACATGTTTTCGCAAGGCGCCAATTCGGTCGGTGCCGCCGAGATCGGGTTCGTCGCCTCGCTTCTGAGCGCGCCCGGCGCGCTCATTTTTGGCGGCGCGATCAGCGCAACTCTCACGCTCGGCTGTTGGATGATGCTGCCGGGTTTAAGAAATTTTGGAACCGAGATACGGCAGCGTTGAAGGCCAGCCGCTCACCCGGAGTGACGCTTGATAAACTCACAAATCGTATCCATCGCGCGCATCGTTTCCGGTTGCGCAGGCGACGGTACCATGCGGTGCTCGGGCAACCCCTCGAACGTATGGACTTCAATCTGCCCGCCGCGTTTGCGGTACGAGGCGATGAATCGCTCCTGCATTTCGAGCGGATGATTCTTATCATTCGCTTTGAGCATGAAGAGAATTGGCGGCAGTTCGATTTGCTTCTCCTGATCGATGATCGTTTGCGGACTGCCTTCGGCCATCGCTTCTTCCGTCCTCCAGTAGTCGATATGCGCTTGGATATGCTCTTGGCGATTGAGCTCTTTCGCAAAGCGAAAGCGATAGAGCGGACAGATCACGGGCCAGGCGGCGATCACATAGGCGAGACTGGCGTCGATATCTGAGTGCTTTTCCAGCGGTAGCGCTGAGTAGGCAGCGTGACGCGGTCGAAGCGCGCTTAGCACGACTTGATGGCCGCCGCTGGAGTTGCCGAAAGCACCAAGTCGAGTTGTGCCCTTGAATTCCGCTGCATGTGCCTTCAGCCAGCGGGACGCGAGGTTCACGTCGCAAACCGAGGCAGGGTATCCTGCTTCCGGCGGCTGGCGAAATTCGACGGCAGCGACCAATATGCCTCTGCTGGCGAGCTCTCGATCGATGCCGGCATTATTTAATCGGTCGCCGTTGTGCCATGCGCCGCCGTGGACATCGATAATCGTCGGGAACGGCCCAGTTCCCATGGGCTGATAAATTCGCACCAGCCAAGGTTTTCCTGCGATACGTTGGTACTCAATATCCCGTTCGTCGACTTCGTATTTTGTATTGTTCATCATGGCGGCAATCTACTGCCGTCGGGGTTCGCTCTGCAAGCGCGAAATATCGACCGAATCTATTCTTGACAGGTTCTTTCCGGTGCAATAAACGAGCTTGGGGGGTGGTCTCGGTCGAATTATCGTTTGAGCGCGACGCGAGAAATCTTTGCTTAAATGGATGACATGATGTTAAGAGATCGCTCGTCCAGTCGCGTTTGATAGAACACTGGGCTGTCACGTGCACTCGCGTCTCCGATCCAATCTTGCGCATCGGCGTTTGCTGCGGAAGGAACAAAACCCATGAAGAAAGTGGTCTCGATACTAGCGCCGCTACTCGTTTCGCTTTGTCTACTTCATGGGCAGCCGGCATTCTCTCTCGATAAAGTGAATGTGACACTGCCATCGAAATCGTTTCAGTTCATCATTTTCCCCCTCGCCAAAGAACGCGGCTACATGAAAGAAGAAGGAATCGATCTCGACATTGTTGTCATGGCTTCAACGCCTGGGCTGCAGGCGGTCCTCGCCGGTGAAATGGATTTTACCGGCTCCGGAAGCAGCGCCCTGGTGGCCGTCGCGCAAAGCAATGCGCCGCTCAAGACGGTTCTCGCCGTCAATGATCAGGTCCTCCAATGGCTCATGGTGCGGCCGCAATACAGCTCGTTCAAAGATTTAAAGAACAAAAAAGTTGCCGTCACCGGCGTCGCTGCGGTGGCGACTTTTATGTTGAAAAAAGTCGCCGCCAAGCACGGCCTCGACCCCAACAAGGATCTGACGTTTCTCGCTCTGCCGCCGGGCCAACGCCTGGCCGGGCTGCAATCCGGGGTCGTCGATGCCGGTCTGTTGAGCTCCGAGGAGCGCTTTGCGGCACTGGATCAAGGTATGAAAGAGGTCCTGTATCTCGGCAAAGAAGTGAAAAATTCCTGGGGCACCATCGCCACCAACGATCAATTCATCAAAATGAAACCGAAACTGATGCATGGCGTCATGCGCGCGCTCGTTAAAGCCCTCCGCCTGGTCAAACAAAACCGTGAGGTCGCCATGGGCGCCATGATGAAATTTTCCGAGCTCGACAGAGAATTGGCGGCGCGCACCTACGACGGCATGATCGGCACTTTCACGAGCAATGGCATCGTCGACGAAGAGACGCAGAAAAACGATCTCGACATCGTCCGCGAGGTTCTCAAAGTCACCAAGGACGTTCCCATCGAGCGCGCCTACGATTTCAGTTTTGCAAAGAAAGCGGATGCTGAACTGACGCAAGCGGGATGGAAGCCCTAATGTTTTTTTTCTCCCTAAAAACATCGGCAGAATCTAGTGTGCTGTGATTTCGAGGCGCAGTGAGAAATTTTTCTTGATGATGCGCGATCAGCGCAGAAGTTTGTTCTCACGCTAAAATCCGCGCTTAGCATCGCACAACTAAATCAAACGGAGGAACAAAATGGCGCAGCATATTGAGGGACCTCTCTATTACGAACGCATGGGACGCACGGGACCGGTGATCGCCTTTATTCATCCTAATCCGATGGACCAGTCCTGCTGGATTTTTCAAATGGCCCATTTCTCTACATGGTACCGCTGTATCGCCATCGACATACCCGGATACGGTCGTTCGCCCAAAGCGGAGTCCGGACTTACGATGAACGATATGGCCGCGGCTTGCTGGGAAGCGATTGACGATGCGTTACCGCGTGAGAAAGCGATTCTGGTCGGCTGTTCGGTCGGCTCGTCACTCGCTCCTCACATGTATCATCTCCGGCCGGATAAGACGGCAGCGCTGGTTTTGTGCGGGACCGGCTACAATCCGAATAAGGAATTCACCAAAGGAAGAATTGCCAACTACACTGCCAACGGTATTGACTACCGCTGGGCCTACACGTTCGAAGATCTGAGCGCAGCCTTTCGCACGACTCCATTGGCGCACTTTTTCGCGAACCTTTTCACGGAACGCAATGGGCACGCCGACGTACAAACCATCATCCATCAATTTAAAGCGTTGGCACAGCCCTACCCTGAAGGGCTTTTTGAGCGCATCGCCTGCCCGACGATCATTTTGACCGGCAGCGAGGATAACAGTCATCAACGCGCCTTCGCGCTCCAACAACGCATACCGAACTGTGAATTGAAAACCTTGCCGGGTGCGGGCCACGCTTGCCAGATCGAGCAGCCGTGGCTCTTCGATCGCTTTATGATCGAGTTTCTGAGCAAACACAGTCTCTTCCCGGAAACCTCCAGTTTATCAAGAACAATGATTTAGGTGCTCCGGTATCTGGCGGAATGGATTCCCAGCTTTGCTAAAGATCTCGGGAGAAGGATAATCTTTCTGTTTGATGACTTTGCGGCTAGCTCCACATTTGTGAGCCGCGGTTCCATTGACGGTGAGCAACGGATGCTGAGAGCAGGAGCTTTCTGAGTTTCATCGGGACAGGTATATTGTCTGTATGGAGATCGAAGAAACAACGAGAGCTTCCCAACAAAGCGAGAACCAACTTAACGAACCCTCACCTGGGGGATTCCCATTCGACAATACCTACGCGCGCGAGCTCGACGGCTTTTACGTCAACTGGAAAGCGACGCAGGTGCGGAGCCCTAGGTTGGTCAAGTTCAATCGCGAACTGGCCGAAGAATTGGGACTCGATAGTGACGCGCTGGACTCCGATCAAGGCGCGCAAATCTTTGCTGGCAATGCGAAGCCTGAGGGAGCAATGCCTCTGGCGCAAGCGTACGCCGGACACCAATTCGGCGGGTTTGTACCGCAACTCGGCGATGGACGGGCGCTCCTCTTAGGCGAGATCATTGATCGCCGCAGACACCGCCGCGACATTCAGCTCAAAGGCTCCGGCCGCACGCCGTTTTCACGCGCCGGTGATGGTCGGGCCGCACTGGGCCCAGTCCTGCGTGAATATCTACTCGGTGAAGCGATGCACAGCCTTGGGATTCCGACAACCCGGGCGCTTGCGGCAGTGGTTACGGGCGAGCCGGTTTTTCGCGAGAGCGTCTTACCGGGTGCGGTTTTGACCCGTGTCGCCGCCAGTCATATTCGTGTTGGCACTTTCCAGTTTTTTGCCGCCCGTGGCGAGCACGACAAAGTCCATCGCCTGGCCGATTACGTAATCGATCGCCATTACCCGGAGATCAAAGGTCGTGAGAATGCCTATTTGGAACTGATCGATCGTGTATCCAATATACAAGCTGCGCTTGTCGCCCGCTGGATGCACGTCGGTTTCATCCATGGCGTGATGAACACCGACAATATGGCGATCTCGGGCGAGACCATTGACTATGGTCCATGTGCGTTCATGGACGATTACGATCCTGCCACTGTATTCAGTTCCATCGATAGCCACGGGCGCTATGCTTATGCCAATCAGCCGCGCGTCGCCCAGTGGAATCTCGCGCGCTTTGCGGAAACTCTACTGCCGCTGATCGATGCGGACCGGACACGCGCCATCGCCCGCGCCACTGACGTTGTCAATACTTTTCCCGAAAAATATGAACAGCATTGGCTGACCGGCATGCGCGCCAAGCTTGGCGTCCTGAGTGAAGAAGAGGCCGATCTCAACCTCGCGACGGGCTTTCTCACTGCAATGGAAGGCAATAAAGTTGACTATACGCTGGCCTTTCGCTCCCTCGCGGACGCTGCGGTCGGTAAGGAAACCCGAATTCGCGCGCTTTTTGCCGATCCGTCAGCCTACGATGCCTGGAGCGAGCAGTGGCGAGCGCGGCTTTCCCGAGATACTGCGGTACCGCGCGAGCGCGCCAAAAAAATGCGTCTGGCAAATCCCGCCTTTATCCCGCGTAACCATCGCGTAGAGGAAGCTTTGAGTGCTGCAGTCGAGCAAGCGGATTTCGGGCCCTTCGATACCTTGCTGAAAATCTTATCCCACCCGTTCGAGGACCAGCCCGAGTTTGCAGCGTTCGCCGAAGCTCCGCCGGAAGGGCTAGGGCGTTACCGCACCTATTGAGGCACCTGAGTCACGCGTCCGGGCGACGCCAAAATCTGATAATAAATATGGATAGTCACCCGCTAAATTCTAGGGCTATCCCTGTTAGCGGCTAGTGAACGATCAAAGAGGAGATAAATCCACCTGCCATGGCGCGGAAATTCTACGTAGTATGGTTAGGCCGGCAAACTGGAGTATTTGACGATTGGGCGAGCGCTCAGCGGGCCGTAGATAAGTACCCCGGCGCACGGTTCAAGTCCTTCGCAACGCGCGCAGAAGCGGAGCAAGCGTTCGCTCACAGCAATCTCGAAGAGAAGAGTGCCATCATACGCCGCAGAGACCGCCGCGCGGCCCATACCCCGCACCGATTCGACGTCAGCATTTACTGCGACGGCGCGTGCGACCCCAATCCTGGCAATGCCGGTTCGGGCATTGTCGTTTATCGAGGCGGCAAGCTCGCAGAACTGTGGTACGGCCTCTACAATCCGGTCGGTACAAACAACACCGCCGAACTGAACGCGCTTTATCATGCACTGCGCATGGCTGAAGAAGAAATCACAAATGGCAAGACCGTTGAGGTCTGCAGCGACTCGGCATATGCCATCAACTGTATTCGCAGTTGGGCTCCGCTCTGGGAAAAAAACGGTTGGAAAAAACCGGGCGGCGAGATTAAAAACCTTAAAATTATCCAGGACACTTACGCAATATATCGGCGCATCAAAGACGCGCTTACCTTGACCCATGTTGCGGGACATGTTGGCACCGAGGGCAATGAGCTGGCCGATCGCATGGCCATGTACGCCGCCCAAACCAAAGAAAAAAAGCTGCGTCCATATCGACAATCCATGGACATTCCGACGCTGCTCAAGATGCGGGCGGGTTAAAGCCCATCGTTTTTCCCGCGCTTGCGCCAGAAACAAACTTACTTAGAGGGGGTGATTATGGAGAGCGCTGGTCTGGTGCTGGATGCTTTAGGACGCGTGCGGGATATGGTACGCGACGCGCTCACCGACTTGTCCCCCGAGCAGCTGCTTGCGCCTCCCAAACCTCACATCGCCTGGTTGGTCTGGCATATCGCGCGTGTTCAGGATGCCAATTTCTCAAACTTGATGGACCTTCCGCAACTATGGATCGCTGGACGATGGCACGAACGCTTCAACATGCCGCCGGATCCGCGAGATTATGGTTCCGGCCATAGACACATGCAGGCACAAGTCGACGCCTTCGCTGTCACCGACAAACAACTGCTGATGGACTACCTGGATACTGTATTCGACAGAACCAAGTCCTATCTTGCGAGATTGACCAATGAAGATCTAAACCGCGTTCTGAACGAGCCGCAGTATCGGCCGCTTCCGACGCTAAGCATTCGGCTCGCCAGCGTGATCAACTGCAACACACGCCATGCTGGACAAATTGAATATCTCCGCGGACTAGTTAAATACGGCGGGTGGTTTCCTGCGGCTGAAAAAACGCCAGCTTAGTTCAATGCATTAGATACTTCTGACCGATTTACGCGCCTCATGAGCGCTGACTGCTCCGATACGCAGCGATTCAAGCGATTTCCGATATTGCACCACGGTGCGGAAGACCTGGCCTAACGGTCGCCGGTGCCAGCCTATATTTCGCGTACATTTTATCTCCTCTCATGTTGTCAGCGAAAACCGAAGTGTCACCCGCTAGCTGTCACTAATTCTGAAATTTCACGGTATTTGGTGACAGCCCGAGTGCTTTTTATCCCTCAGTGGAGCTAATCGCGCAGGCCTGGAGCTTGCTCGACGAGATCGCATGGAGATCTCGTCTATGCACACCCTAAGATCCTGCGTCAAGAAACTGGCCCGTTTGAATTCCAACGGGCAAGGCATTGTCGAATATACGCTCATCGTACTTTTAGTCGCGATCGTTTTTTGGCTAGGTATTCGTGACACGCAGTTCGGAGAAGCTCTGCAAACAGCATGGAACGACGTAGGAGGCTCTCTATCTTCGATGAACGGGCAG
>DATBEY010000128.1:0-6624 GCA_036558765.1 Binatia bacterium
CCAAGAGATCCGACCTCGAGCAGCATGGCGGTGGTCGATTACACGGGCGTTCTCCGGGAGGACGTAAAAGGCATGGCGATCGGCGTGCCGCGAGACTACATCGACGAATGCACACCGCGGACGGATCCGATCGTACTGCAGCGGGTCGAAGAGGCGATTGCGCAGCTGAAGGCTTTAGGCGCGCGCATCGAAGCAGTGAAAATCCCGACACTCCACTTGGCGACCATCGCCAACGCGGTGATTTACTACAACGAATTCTGGGCGGCGCATAAAAGCGATGCCGGAACAGTGTTGAAAACCGGCGCGCCGCAGCGCCGCGCGCGTATTTATCTGGGCCTGCTCACGGGATCGGCCGATTACATTCAGGCGCACCGCATTCGTAGTCGCTGCCGCGCCGAGCTGGCCGAGGTTTTCACCAAAGTGGATTGCTTGGCGCTGCCCAATCAGGCTGGTCCAGCGCCACGCGTGGAAGACGTCGGACCGATCGATACGCTTTTCAAGCATGTCGTGCCGGAATATCACGGGCCGTTCAATCTGACCGGTTTGCCGACTTTGTCGGTACCGTGCGGATTTTCGGAGAATCAGCTGCCGATTGCGCTGCAGCTCGTTGGAAAACCGTTCGACGAGCCGAGCGTTCTCCGCGCCGGTTATACCTATCAACAACAGATGAAGTGGTACGAAAAACGCCCACCGTTTTGAAATTGCATCTGGTCGATACGTGGGAAACCCTAAAACACAGGTATGGCAACAGGACTAGGCAAAGGCTGTTGGGGCGACCGGCGTCGCCTCACCCTCAAAGGAGAAAGAGAAAATGGATATTCAGCGTATCAATCCACGTGAATGGAACTGCAGCGCGGCGCTGTTCGGTGATCTGGTTTTTCTTTCAGGTACGGTGGCGGACGACAAATCCTTGGACATGAAGGGACAGACTGCGGAGGTGCTGAAAAAGATCGACGCCGTTCTGGCCAAGGCCGGCACCAACAAATCGCGTATTCTGAGCGCAACGGTCTACATGGCCGATGCCGCGCTTAAGGACGAGATGAACGCGGCGTGGATGGCGTGGGTGGATCGTTCCAACTTGCCGACCCGCACGGCGGTGGGTGCGGTGCTCACCCCCGGAACTCTCGTCGAAATCACGATCTGCGCGGCGAAGTAGCCCCGAGCAACAAGTGTGTTGATTCCGCGGTTAATTTTCGAAGATGATCGAGCACCGAGGGAGACGCCGGTTTCGGCTTTTTTCGGCTCCAGGCGGCACTTGCTATTCTTGTCTATTTGAAATATGAATTCATCCCCAAAATCGCCCGGTTGGGCTGGTAATCAAAAGTGTAAAGGAAGCTTACGCTCCAAAACGCTGATTCAAGGAATAGAAATCTATGCCCGAACAACTGCTGACGCTGGAGCAAGTGGCCGAATATCTAAACGTCGACAAGTTCACGGTCTACCGATTATTGGCGGATAAGGAGCTGCCAGCATTCAAAGTTGGCAATCAATGGCGGTTCAAAAGAAAAATGATCGAGAACTGGCTATTGAAAAATTCCAACCTGAAAAGAAAAGATACGCAGTAAAAAGTCGCTGCGTCTCCTCTTCTCATCCTTGCACGGTTTTTCCAAAAGCCCGCTGTTTTTGATTTCCTCGAGCACGCTGCCGACGAAGACACGCGATGACTCCGGCCTATGTTCTTTGAGGTTTGAGCTGGGTCTGCACGGTATCGGTGCAGACAGCTTGCAAGCTCTTTCCTTCACTCAGTAGCCGCTCGACTGAATTCTCTGTATGAACGTACTGTCGAGGATGGTTTCCGGTTTCAAAGTCAAAAGCTTGGGATTGGTTCGAGCTAAAATAGAGTAGATCTTCTGCAGTCCCTCGGGTTTTGGTCGGAGATCATTGCTGTAGGCCGACAACATGGCGTTATATCCTGTTTCCGCGTCTTCAATCCGGTTAAGCCGCAGATGCTTAGCCATGACCCTCAGGATGACCGGCTTGTTTTCCGGCTTCTGAAAAAACCGCAGCGAATCGATTGTACCCTTAAGCAAGGCTTCATAGGTTTTTGCGTCCTGATGCGCGGCGCTTTTCCGCACCACCAACGACGAACCGACGTACGGAATCGGCGCACGGCTGAGATCCACCATCAGTGTATAGCCTTTCTTCTTGAGCGGCGCGCTGAAGGTCGAGCCCATCCATGAGGCCTGAGCGCGTCCGGTTTCAAGGGCTTGAATTCGGGACGGCTGATCGCCCAACACGATGAAGCGAACATTGTCACGGTCCGGATCCAGACCGAGGTAATCCAGCGCCAGCATGTTGTTTGCCCACCCACCGCCGCCGATACTCTGGATCGCGACCAATTTGCCCTTCAGATCCTCGGGTTTTTTCAATTCCGGGCGCGCCATGAAATCCCCTTCCGGTCTTTGGAAAAGCGCGCCGATGATGACGACGTCCAGTCCACCGGCGGCGAGATTCAACACGGCATTCGAACTGGTAAGCACCGCATTCACATCACCGGATACCAACGCCGAAGCCGCGAGGGATCCCACCCGCATGTAGATGACCTCGACATTGAGACCGTGCTTGCGAAAAAAGCCCTGGTCGACACCGACCCAAAGCACTGCGGGGTTTTCGCCGCTGGTGCCGTTGGCGATGCGAAACGGAGAAAGCGGTTGAGCATACGTGGAATGTGCGAATATCGGAAATAGTAGGATAGCCAGCACGGTAAATCCGCAGACCCACCGTCTCTGGAGTGTAATTTGATTGGACAACGTGAGAGCCTCCTGATTACTGTGACTTACCGTGAGATGCGACTACCGTCGCGCAAGATTTGCGCCTGGTGTTTTACTTCAACTGAGAGACCGTGAAAATAGCCATGGCGACCCCGGCAGCAATCAGCCCGCCGGCAATGAACCCCACCAGTTTTTTTTCCGCAATGGTTCCGGCCTTTTGATTGCCAACAAGAGCGCCTAATGTAAACGCCGCCACGAGAAAAAGTCCGATTTGCCAATGAATATGGCCGAGGAGGTAATGGGAAATTGATCCCACGGCGCTGGTGATGACGATCATGAATAGGGCCGTGGGAGCCGCGATTCGGGCCGGGATTCCAAACCCAACCACCATGAGCGGTCCCTTGATGAACCCTCCGCCAATCCCGAAGAGTCCCGCGATCATGCCGGCGACGAGTCCGAAAATCACCACCGTAACCGCGCTCATTTCATAGGAGCCGCTGGCCGCGTGGCGGACAATCCGGGGCGGAAGCTTGTTGAGCTTTTTGAAAAACCACAACTGCGACGACCGATCCCGACGGCTATTTCGCAGCATCATGCTGCCGGCGCTGATTACCATTAAGCTGAAAAGGATCTCAAGCTGCCGGGTCGGAAGATAGTCAGTTAGCCATGCCCCGACAATCGTACCCACGATCGTTGGAATCTCAAGCAGAATTCCGGCGACAAAGTCGACTGAACCTCTGCGGACGTTGTGAACTGTTGAGATGAGGGCGGACGGGAAGAGGGCAAGGATAACGCAGCCAATCGCGATTTGAATCGGGATGCCAAAGACCAACGTGAGAATCGGCACCATGAAAACACCGCCGCCAAATCCGACGATAGTGCCGAAGGCACTGACGGCAAAACCAAACAAGAACATGCCCGCATATTGCCACATAAAAAGCAGTCTAGAACCAGAACCTTAGACGTGTCGGCATCTGGATTTTAGTCAAAGATTCTCTCGCGCCCAATCGGTCCGACGGGACAATGCCCCCTCGCTTGCGCGGGACCCGGGACATGAACCCCGAGTCTCTCTTCCGAGCGCACCAGAAATTTACGATGGAAGAGCGAAAAGTCGGGACCGCTATTTCAGGATGGGGTCACACCGGAAATCGGTAAAACCGTTCAGCGTTGCGATAGCGCACGGCATCTTTGTCGGCCTGAGTCAGGCGTGGGTTTTCGTCGAGTTCTTCGAGTTCGGCCTTGCAGGTGTCGTTGTTGACCTCGTGCGGAAAATCCGAGGAAAAGATGAACGGTTTGTTGCCGACGATGCTGACGGCAAAGGGCAAGGTCAGCTCGTCGCCCTCGACGCCGACGAAGATCCGTCCCTCGTCCGCGTGCCGCCTGATGTAGTCGGTGATCGATTCCCTCTCACGCAACTTCAGAAAGCGACCACGCGGATCATATTGCACATGGCTATTCCAGGCGCGCTCGAACCGTTCGATGCAGTTGACGAACCAGCCCGAGCCCGCTTCCATAAAACCGAAGCGGACGTTAGGGTATTTATCGAAGACGCCATTGAATAGAATCCCGCCAAAATTGACCATCTGCCCGAAGGGATGGCCAAGCGCGTTCACCGGCGCGTAAGGCGTCATGTCGTCAAGGCCCATATGATCGTGCACGCCGCCGTGAATGCCGATGCAACACTCCAGGCGATTGGCTTCCTGGTAAATTGGCCAATATTTTTCATCACCGAGATGGTTCTGTGCGCCCATGACGCCCGTGCTCGGGAGCATCGCGCCGCAAAACCCCAGTTCCTTGACGATCCGCCGGAGCTCTGTCACGGCTTCCTGCGGCTCTTGCAGCGGAATCAAACCCAATGCCTGAAAGCGGCTGTTCTTAGTGAGATACTCATCGTACATCCAATTATTGTAGGCGCGCGCCAGCTCAATGGCCCAATCTAGGCTCACGATACGCCCGAAGGAGAGCCCATTGGTCGGATAGAGAACCGCGCTGGTGAGGCCGACGTCCTCCATAAAATCGATCCAACCCTCGCGTCCGACCTTGGCGAAGGCGCCCGGCGGAAGAAAGTGCGCGTTCGCCGAATGGAGATGGTCGTTGGGCGGATAGGCACCGCGGGTCGTGCCGAAACGGTCGCGATATTTTTCCGGCATGTGCGCCACTATGGCCGGATGATCTTCCACCACGTGGCCGTCGCCGTCGATGATTTTGTGTTTCTTGTCGTTCATTCTATTCCTCGTGGCTTCATTCTGAGGCGAAGCCGAAGAATCTGAATAGATCCTTCGCTGACGCTCAGGATGAGCCTCTTACGCGAGGCTCAATTGATAGAATCTTTGTGCGTTGCCGAACAGGATCGCATCTTTATCCGCTTGACTTAGATGCGTATTCTCGCGCAATTCCTCGAGCTCGTGCTTGCAGGTTTCGGCGTCGACCTCGTGCGGGTAATCGGTCGAGAACAAATAGGGTTTGTGACCTGTGATGCGCACCGCTTCAGCGATGCTGAGCTCCTCACCCTCGCAGCCGACGAAAATGCGGCCATCATCGATATGCCGAACAATGTAGTCGATAATTTTTTCGCCCTTCTTGAGTTGCAAGAAACGGCCGCGCGGGTCGTATTGCACGTGGCTTTCCCAGGAGCCGGTGAAGCGCTCCATGCAGGTCAGAAGCCAGGCGCAACCGGCTTCCATGAAACCGATACGCAAGCCAGGAAATTTGTCGAAAATGCCGTTAAAGACAATCCCGGCGAAACAAATCATCTGGCTCATGGGATGGCCGAGAGCGTTCGCCACAGCATAGGGACTCATGTCGTCCATCAACAGATTTTCATGAGCGCCACCGTGGATCGCTAACGCGCAACCGAGCCGCTCCGCCTCGCCGTAGATGGGCCAATACTTCTGCGCGCCCAACTGCGGCATGTTGACGCCGGTGGACGGCAGCATAGCGCCGCAAAATCCGAGATCGCGCACAATACGCCGCAGTTCGATGACCGCTTCAGCAGGTTCCTGGAGCGGGATCAAGCCCATCGCTTTGAAGCGCTGGCTTTTCGATGTGTAGGTATCGTACATCCAATTATTGTATGCGCGCGCCAGTTCGATCGCCCAGTCGCGGCTGACAATCTTGCCGAATGCCAGACCCGCACTGGTGTAAAGCACGGTGGTGCCGATGCCGACGTCTTCGAGGAAGAGCTCCCAACCTTCGCGTCCGACATTGGCAAACGCGCCCTTCGGCGTGTAGTGGCGATTCGCGGAATGGAGATGGTCGATGGGCGGGAATGGATTCTTGCCGCGCGCTTCGGAAAAACTTCTACCCACATACTCTTCCGGCATGTATTTAACGATGCTCGCGATGTCTTCCACGACATGGCCATCGCCGTCAATGATTTTATGCTTTTGCTCATCCATGAGATTCCCCTGGTATACGATTAATCTTTAACGCGTCCGCTTCGACGAACCAAGTCGAACGTTTGGTGTCCAGAGTCCGGGGATGGACCCCCCCAGACGCTACCCCTCTCTTACTATGCGGTTTTCCGCGCTTGCTGTTGTGCGAGCGGATATTTTTCGCACAGCGTCTTCCAGTACGCAGCAATCTTCTTGCTGTTGTCTTTGACTTCCTGCGGAATAATTCGCCAGGGAGCGCGCAAAGGACCCGCGCTGCAGTAGCCTGCTTCGTTGACTGACAATTTGAAGACGTTCTCGCGCCAGGAGAGGTTACCGATATTCGGCCCGACTTTGTTGGTTGCGTCCAGATCGAGACAAATCCGTTTGGCCGTTTCCCACTCTTGCGCGAGGCACGCTTCGAGCAAATTCACCACCGGCGACGGACCCATCCACACATTGAACGACCAGCAGCCGGCGGCGCCGAGTTGGTAATAAGGAAACATCTGCGTCTGGTTGACGAAGACGCTGATCTTTCCCTT